>DTSG01000255.1 GCA_012965455.1 Planctomycetaceae bacterium
AACGCCAGGGCCTCATCCCATTTGCCTTCTCGTTGTACAAGTGCACCGAGCCAAACTCGAGCTTGATCAACCGTTGTACCGGCTCTAAAGAACTGCAGATGTTCCTCCAGCAACTGCCTAAACTGCAATTGTCGCTGGGCATCATCCTGCATCACCGCCGCTATATTACGAACCGCAAGCATGTGAATAGTTGCTGCGGTTGGCTGCTTCCGTAGCCGCAAGGCCAATGTCACCAAACGGTTGATAAATTCATCGAGGTCGCCTTGCTGCTGCGTGACCAGCGCTGCTTTATATGACAGCTTTAAAGCAACCTCATCGAACCCACCAGCCAATGCCAAATCCGCTGCCTGGTCATAGGCATTCACTGCTTCGGTAAAATTTTCCTTCCGATACAATTCATCGGCGGTCCGTTCTAAAATATCAAGGTTGGCAGGCGCACCGCGGCTGCCTGCATGTTCTAGCAATCGCAATTCCGCTCGGCGACCCCAATACTCACCATGCTCTTGCTCAATCGCCGCCACGGCTGCCACGGTTAACTGCTCCCAGCGTTTACGCTGCTCTTCATTATTTTCAACGCTGGCCTGTTGCCACAAACCAATATATGTATCGAGTCTTGCTAAATCTAATTCCGGTGATGTTACACCACTTACCGAACGCGGGCCTTCGAGCAGCAATGTGCATTTCTGCAGCTCTTGCTGGGCTAACAACAGTCGTACCTGCTCGGACCGCAAACGCAATTGCAATGCCGGTTCGAGAGTGTTCTTTTCCAATATTTTCAGCAACTCAACCGCTGCGGTCCATTGGCCCAGTTCACGATGGCAACCGATTAGCCCAATTTGAATATCAACGACCAAGCCGTCCTCAGCCGCCAATTGTGACAACGGTTTTTTCAATGCCGATATGGCTCGCTGCATCGCCGCTACGCGGTCGCCACTGCCCAGAGGATAAGTGACTGCTTGGTTGCGATACACGCTTCCCAGATAAAAAGATAACCGCTGTTTGATCGAGATTAATTCCTGCTGGGATAGTGCTTCGTCCGTGATTGTACTCGTCGCCATGGTGAGCTGCACATCCACTTCTTGTAAAAGGTCATTGAGTTCTTTAGCAGCTACTCGCAACTTGTCGCGCGCCCCTTGCATTTCCACCGCTGGATCACGTGCCACAACCGCTTCGAGCCTAAGAAACTCTCCCTGTTTAGCCCAAACTAGTGCTGCTTGCGTCGCCACAGGAATCGTAAATGATTTTGCTTGTGCCGCATGAACTGTCACATATCGCGTGGCCGTATCAACCGCTCGATTCCACACGACTGCCCGCTGGTCTGCCGGTAAATTCAATGCTTCTTGTGCCATGGTACGGACCATCTCCACGGTCCATTGCATGCGCGTGCGAGGTGTCAGATCCTCGCGACCAAGCTGATTGCGACAATGGTACTCGGCAATTTCAAACAAACCCCGTTCCCGTAAGCCACTTAATAGCTGAGCTTCCTCACCGGGGCCCGCGCAGACCTGACCACTGAGCACAATGCTCAGTAAAAGAACAGCCAAACTGATCTTGCGAGTCGGAAACAACCGAATACTCCTTAAAGCTTCCTCATGTCTAATATCAATGCCCACTGTCTACGGGGCAATCGCAAACTGAATCTTGTCAAAACCTGCGATTCTGGAAATGTCGTATACATCGATAACATCACCCACAGGAACTTCTTCATCCGGATGCAAAATCACCGGCGCGTCTGTCTTGATGCCAGCCACCAACTGCAAACGTTGTTTAACTTCGTCCAAACTTAGAACATCTTGTCCATTGACTTGCCACACTACGTGATCATCTTGCCATAAAATCCGCACGATAACATCCTCGAATTCCACTTCCGGCGGAGGGGTCTGACTATCGATGACCGCCGCGTTCCCAAGCTGCTGGCTCAGAGAACTCGGTAGCAAATATTCCACAGCATGAAAGCTCGCGGTCCACACAAAAAAGACAAGTAGCAAAAAAACGACGTCGATCATGGGTGTCATTTTGATTTCAAGTCCACCTTGATCGCGGTGGAATACAGAGGGTCTTCTCATTGGGGATCCTCCATTGCCTGATAGACGGCAAAGGTGACGTTCCAAATTCCGACCTTGGCACATGCCAACATGATTGGACGAACTTTCGCAAACGCAATATTACGATCGCTACGAATTCGTACCTCCAGCTCACGGCCATCTTTGCGAATGCGGTTGTACAATTGCTGTTGTAGTTGTTCGGCGGTCACCTGCCGTCCGGCCAACATAAACTCACCAAACTCAGTAACATTAATCACCACTCGCGGTGCCGTGCTCACTTCGACTTGTTCACCAGAACTTGCTTCCGGCAAATCCAATTCCAATTGCGTTTCTTGTCTAGCGAGGTGGCTCGATACCAAGAAAAAGATAATCAGCAAAAACACAACATCGATCATCGGAGTCATATTGAATCCGGTCTCCTTGGATCGAGCATATCTTGGCGTCTTCATAATGGGTTTGCTTTACGGCAAAAAATTACTGTGTTGAACTATTATTTATCTGAGTGTCCGGTCTTGTTGTTTTTATGATTGAACAGGCGGGGCGGCTGGTGTTGAACGTTGTTTACCTCGTGATCGGGCGGCGCGTTTGACTGGTGACATCGTATGTTGGGCGACATACGATGCTTCTGCAACCAAATGGTCGACCCGATTGCGAAAAATAGCGAATGCTCCGAGCGACGGAATCGCCACGATTAAACCACCCACCGTGGTCACCAGCGCTTGATAAATCCCTTCGGCCAAATCTCCAGCGCCGGCACCACCTTGGGTTGCGGCCACTTGCTGAAATGCAAAGATCATACCGGTAACCGTTCCTAGCAGCCCAACCATCGGCGCGATATTGCCAATCACGGATAAGTATTCGATCTTGCGAAACAACCTCGCTGATTGTTCAGCCATCGCATCTTCCATCGCTTTTTCAACCGCCGACCAACCCCCCTCGAGTTCACCCAATCCATGACTAATAACAAAGCTAAGGAAGCAAGGAGTTTCACGACATAGCGCATCTGCTTCGCGGTATTTACCACTGCTCAGCAATTCACGCAATTGCACTCCTAATTCAACCGGCATAATCTCCGATGCTCGCAAGGTAAGTATATGATCGACCACGAGGTAGACTGCCGTCAGCGACAACCCGAGCAACAATATCAAAATTGCCATCCCAGTGAGTCCGCCGGAAAACACAATGTCCAGCAGACCATCGGGCGCCGGCTCCCCTGCACCCGCGGTGTCTTGAGCGACGGCAGACATACGAAACATCAGGACACCAAGCAGACCGCTGGTCGCGGCAAGTGTAAACCAATTGAACCGTTTCAAAATCTCTCTCCTTATAATTACTTCTCGCTGGCA
>DTSG01000256.1 GCA_012965455.1 Planctomycetaceae bacterium
TTGCTTAACGAACCGCCAATTGGGCCAAAACACCAGCGTTTTTCTTTGAACCGATGTTAGGCAAAAGGGTAGAATGGGGATTAGTTAAACACGCGTCTTTTCGCAGAAGGAAAATAACGTGAGCATCGAAGGGATCCCCCTAGTCTTTACCATTCTCGCAGATATCGACTTCAACGCGCCCACAGCGTTCGGCATTCCGCTAGGCACACTTTTTATTTTCTGGATGCTGATGAATATGAATAAACAGTCGCAGGCCCAGTCCGGAACAAAAACCGTCGTGGCAACAGCATTCACGTCGCCCAACACGATGGATGTCCATCTTAATAATGAAGTCACCGCAGATGTCGTCCTGTTCCAACACAGCGAAGCGACTTTTGGCGGTGGACAAGTTATGATCAGCTATACCGTCAAAATAAAAGAGAGCGGCACCTTTGTGATCGCCGGCGGAAAAGTAAAATCGGGAAATCTAAGTCGGTCGCATTGCGGTACGCGTCAAATCAGCGGAGATGCGGGCGATGTGATCTCTGGAGCCATCAATTGCCGAGGGTTTACATCCGGAATTTGGGGAGTTGGTGCATTCCGATCGGCCAGTCAGGTTCCCAAGACGTAACGGTTGCCGCCGTTTGGCGCAGGCCCTCTTTAGCGACATCAACTAGAGCAACGGCAATGGCTCACCTTCGCAGATTGCCAGCGGACGACCAAGTAGATCGTAGATCTCACTGTTATGGTGGATTCCCAGAGCATTAAATATGGTGGCGTGTAAATCTGCTGGTGTACAAGGGTTATTTCGCGGGTACGCACCATTGGTATCACTACTACCATAGATACGTCCTCCTCGGATGCCACCTCCGGCTAGCGCAACGGAATAGACATTAGGATAATGGTCACGACCAGCCGAGCCATTGATCTTGGGCGTGCGTCCGAATTCAGTAAGAAAGACCACCAACGTTTCGTCAAGCATTCCCCGATCCTGTAGATCGTTCAATAATGCGCTGCAACCCTGATCCCAGACGGGAAGCAGGTTGTTTTTCAAACGATTGAAGTTATCCGAATGCGTATCCCACATATCGCCTTTTCCGCCGTTAAGATCCCCAGCACTACAGGTAACCTGCGTGATGGGTACGCCGGCTTCGATCAGTCGCCGAGCTAACAACAAACTTTGTCCGCCAATGTGATCCCCATAGCTCTCGCGGACTTTAGCAGGTTCATTATCCAGATTATAAGCAGCACGAACTTTGCCATTAATGAGCATGTCGGTCGCCAACTCTCGGAAATGGTCAAAACTCTGGAAGGCAGATTCTCGTTGCAGAGGGTCTTCGAGACGAGAAAGGAGCTGACTTCGCCGTTGCAGGTGCGGCAAATCTTTTTCTTCGCCCAAATCCAGCACTTCACTGCCCAAGGTTCGAGAGACACCCCCCCAAGCCTTGCCAGCCGGAGTTCGGATGACGACCGGATCATAGTTGATTCCCAGAAATCCTCCGTACTCGCCAGCCTGTAAAGTACCGTTGTCCACCATCGGATAGGGCAAGCGAACAGCCTTGGGCACACCACGCGGGGCGTCTCGAAAAGCACTAACGGTCGCTGCCAGTGACGGCCAATCTTCTCTTAACGGTGGAATATTGCCGGTACGAGGCGGCTTGTGACCTGTCATGTTCCAGTACATACCACGACCGTGCGCCGAGTCCGAATGGTGAATGGAACGGATGATGGCGAGTTTGTCCGTTTGTTGCGCCATCAACGGAATGTGCTCGCTCATGTGGTAACCGGCGATATCGGTTTGAATGGTTCCAAATAGGCCACGCACTTCCGCCGAAGCAGTCATCTTTGGATCAAACGTCTCATGATGACTCATTCCCCCCCAGCAATAAACGACAATGCAATTCTTCGCCTTGCCACTGCCGGCGCGAAATCGCACCGGTGCGGATGCCGCTGCCTGGCGTTGCACGCTCAGCCACATGGGCAATGAACAGGAAAGCATGCCAACCGACGTTTTGAGGAGATCCCGGCGTTGTATGTTCATGGGGAATCTTTAGAATTAGGTTTACGCGCCTACTAGGTACGCTGTGTTATAATCAAATCCAAATATGAACGTCAATAGCTGGACTCTGGGTTAAGAATTCGCCTTTCTTTATGGCCATGAGATTCTGTTAACCAAGTTCGCATGCCGAACCATGACCTTCCCATCAAGGAGTAATAAATGCGAATTGCATTTTTGACAATGAGCGCATTGTTGATTGCTATTGCTGTGCCGCGTACCGTGCTATCCCAGAAAACACAGGTTTTCATTCTCGCCGGGCAATCGAATATGCAGGGTCAGGGCGTCGTCGATTTGGATCATCCGATGCACTACAACTCCGGTAAAGGGACTCTTAACCGAGTAATGCAAAACCCGAACATGAAGGAACTGTACGCCCACATCAAGAACGACGCAGGTGATTTTATAGTACGCGATGATGTCTTCGTGCGATATGTAACTCCTGCGAAGATTAAGCGGGGTGGACTATCCGTCGGTTTTACTGGGTACGATGGCAACCATCACATCGGGCCTGAGTTTCAATTTGGCCATGTCGTAGGGAAGGCAATCAAACAACCAGTGCTGCTGATTAAGACAGCCTGGGGTGGTAAGAGTATTTATAAAGATTTCCGCCCACCTTCCAGTGGAGGTGAGGTCGGCAAGTATTACCGTCAGATGATTTCCGAAATCAAACAGGGCCTCGATCAAATATCGGTGGATTTCCCGGACCTGAACAAAAATTACGAACTGCGCGGATTCGTTTGGTTCCAGGGTTGGAATGATATGTATAACGAAGATGCCCGAGCGGAGTACGAGCAGAATCTAATGAATCTCATCAAGGATGTGCGACACGAGCTTAACGCACAAGACTTACCGGTTGTGATTGGTGAGTTGGGCAATGGTGGAGAAGACGTATCGGACAACATGCAGGCGATTCGGAGTGCTCAGAAAACTGCCGCTGAAAAAACGCCGAATACCTATTTTGTCAAAACCACGCCTTTTGCTCGCCCCAAAGAACAATCGCCTAATGTTGGCCATGGTCACCATTGGTTCGGAAATGCGGAGAGCTATTTTTTGATTGGAAATGCCCTCGGGAAAAAAATGCTTGAATTTCATAAGGCAAAATAGCCGTGGGTGCAACCGAATTCAAAATGGCGTAAAATGATAGGTCGCCGTCCCTTGTTAGCGAGTCCAATCCCTTCTTTTAACACCCCAGGCAATAATGATTTGGAAATGTAGAATTCTTGCTTTGGTTTTTTACTTGGCCAGTCTGCCGCAATCGGTCGCGGCGGTTGCTCCTTCCAAACCAGTTAGTTTTTCCCGCGATGTATTGCCAATCCTTTCAAATAAGT
>DTSG01000257.1 GCA_012965455.1 Planctomycetaceae bacterium
GTCGATGAAGCGTTTACCCGCATACTTTTTATTGTTTGTGGTGTTCGCTGTCAGCAGCACGCTAGTATGGAAGCTGACGCCCCATTCGTTGCACGCTTTTGAGAATAAAGCGGCGGCCGTCGACAAAGTGCGACTGGTCATCGAGCATGAAAATGGATTCGAGAAACACTATACGCAAATCAAATATCGCAGCGGGATGACTGTACTACAAATGATGCAACAAATGAAAAAACATCCACGGGCCACACCATTTAAAGTGCGCGGATCCGGAGCGCTAACGTTTCTTTATGAATTAGATTCTGTTGCCAACCAGGGAGCGACAAATAACTGGATCTACTATGTGAATGCCAAGCGAGCGACTGAGGGCATTGGCACAAAAACTCTCCGCGCTCGAGACATCGTCCGCTGGAAATTCGAAGCGTACGAGTAGAAAATCGTTAATTGGATTTGGTTTCGCTGGTAGCCAAAACTCCCGCCAGCAGGTTCTTGCGATGAGACATCCAATGCAACGCCACTGCGTAGCTGCCTAGAAAAGCGAAGGCGAACACTAGATCACCCATCAGGGTATGACGAAAGAAAGGTATCGCTTGACTATAACACAGCAAAAGTCCACTCATGCTGTTTGGATACATCGACCCGCACCACCACACCGTTAAATTTGTCACGACAAAAAACGCTAGGGAACAGAGAAGGCCGCTCGCTCCAATCGTCAGACCGGTTTTGACAACTCTCTGAGATGTCTGCAACCGCGATTTCAACCATGGTCCCGCTAAGGCTGGCAGCATCAGGCAAGTGTATACACTCAGCATGACAAATAAATCGTAACCGCCAAATTTTAGATCGCTGATCACCATTATCGACAAAGGCACTGCGATTGCGATTGACCGCTTGCTGAACAAACAGCCGCTCAACAGAGCCAAGGCAGCAACGGGTGAAACGTTCGGATAATCTCGCAGCCACAATCGCAGCAAAACACCGCAGATGACCAACAAACAAAATAGGGACGCATCACGGTAAGTCAATTTGTTAGTCATAGTTATCGATGAGTATTGATTATGATTGTTTGCAAACTCTGAGAAGTCTTAGGACCCTGGCAGCGCACCCGGGACACTTGCCGCTGGAGCATCAGCGGTTACTGTTTCTGGGGGCGTTTCAACGGGAATCACAAAGCTCTCTAGCTTGCGAATCTCCGCAGCAATACTTTCCAACAGTGTATCTCGGTTTGGTTCGGCCACAGGTTTCCCCAAATCATCCGGCTCTGGGATACGTAAGATATCAATCAATACCGTCATGGCATCTCCGAGACGGTCTAGAGCTACTTGCCCAGCAGCATCTTGAACAACTGCGGCGTACATCCCGATAGGTGCGGTTGTACGTATCTGTTTTTCACCAATAGCTTCGTATACATGGAATAGCTGATAAACCAAAATTCGTCTCGTATAATCAACTTGCCTTTTTTCTTTCGGCTTTAACATCGATTTAACATCGGTGGAGCCACCCATGCCGCCCATCATACTTCCCATATCGCCTTCCATGCCGCCCGTGCCGCCTTCCATGCCGCCCATCATACCACCCATGCCACCCATGCCACCCATATCGCCTTCGTCAACACTTACGCCGGATGCTTCTTGTAGTGCTGCTAATGCTTTTTCTTGATCAACACGATCTATTTCATTACGGCAAATACGAACGATCAAAGTACCTAATGCGTTTGAGGTTGATTCAACAGGAACTTGAGTCGAGGGACTATAGTTGAAATACTTCAAGGCTCTAGCTGCTGTTAGTCTTAACGACATCGCTGCTTTATCATCTTGCATGATACTTAAAATCTTCGGCAGGATTTTTTGGTCGTCTTGGCCAATCATCGCCAAGACATCAATCGCACGGCGTTGCAACCAGACTTGGCCTCCGGCACTACGGTTGGCAGGGGGAGTCGTTTGATTTAACAGTTTCATGGCTTCGCCGGCAATCGTGACAACATCGCTTCCAGCAATCTGTTGGTTTAGGCGATTCAACCGCACGTGCCGTAACACGCCGATCCAACTTGCGAGTAATATCGCATCCGTTTCCGTACCGGACTTGATTGCGTCTACCATAAACGTCAGGGCTGCGGGTAACGGTGCAGGAACAGTACGCCCTTCATTGGTAATAACGACTTGACTGTTGAGTTGACCGATGATCAACATTGCATTGTATTTAACAGCTGGATGATAATTTTCTTGTAGAAACGCCGTCATTTGCGGGATTGCAATTTGGTCGACAACATGGCTGTGGATATCATTGTCTGTACAAATCATTGTTAGCTCTTTGATAAATTCCAATCGTTGCAGGTCAATATCTCCCATACTGCCGGCTTGCGTCATTAAGGCAAAGTGATAATTTTGATACCATCCACTGAGCAGCTGTTGATTGGTAATTGTATTCTCATCCGGCGTGCCTTCAGCGATTACAAAATTATCACTCAAGCCACTTCCGCCGCGCAATACGTCGTACACTTGCGCTTTCGCAAAACTCACATTGCGGCGTATGTTTGACTGCAAGCGTTTGTCTGCCAAAACCGCTTCAGTATTAGCGTCAAAGATTGTTGCCACATCAATTTTTTTGAAAACCGCTGGCGCTGGAGCTGGAGCTGGCTGTTGGGCAACGAGGCTGATAGTAAAGAGCATCACCATCGCCAAGGTTGTCAAACGTCCAACAATACCTAAAATTCTGTTCAATAAAAAACTTCGAAACAGCACGACTGTCCCCTTTGTTTTATGAGCTGTTTAAATCAAATATGCTTGCGTCTCTCGTTTTCGCTTCTCTTATCTTTTTCGACTCAAATAGGCGTCAATCAGGACTTGAATTCTATCCTACGCACTTTTCTTTCACATTACACTGCAAAACATCCATAAATGGCGAAAATCCTTAACGACTTTTCACTATTACGCCTCAATCCAGCAATAAAATCATTTCCAAACCTACTGTAACTATATCCCTTTGCCACTTGTTTTTCCATATTGAAAACCGGAGTGGTGTCAAGTTGCCACTCCCGAGGAACCGTGCGTCAGTGAGGCTACGGCACCGTGTTTTGCTGCACCCGTTGTAAAAATTCCGCCCGCTGTTTAGCATCCAACATCATGACCTCATTCACAATTGGTAACTCAGGCCACATCTCCATCAACACATCGCAAAATCTGCCATTTGTTTTACCTACCACGGATTGCCCCAATGCTCCCATCAGCGGAACGTCACCGATCCCACAACTTGGAGACCGCGCCTTAAAAACATAACCTGCGATGTCCGCTGCTTGTAATTGCAACACTCGTTGCCGCGTAAAATCGTTCATTTGCTCGGTCCAGTCTTGGCGAGATTCAACTCCAAACAACTTGATACCATCGTACGATTCTTCAATCTGAATAGCCTCACGAGGAATAGACATGCCAATTTCAACCTCGGGGCAAACGGGCACCCACACCACCTCGCCACAATCAACTAACCAACTCTGTAGTTTACTTTCACCGTCGTACCGCACGCGCTCACCAAGCAAACAAGAAGAAATTGCTATCCGAACTGTTTCTGTCATTGATTTTTCTCAACTCATAATACAACGTTCGCTATAAACACCGACAACAGTCTACAACAACATCAAAAATATTTTGATGCATGTCGTATCCTACCATACGTTTAATCTTACGTTATCTGCGCTAGTTGAATCATCGAACCAACTGTGCCAAGATAACTAGTTCTGTCATCATCTCCTAGGCAAACGATCCCCATGACACCCATCCGCACTGCACTTGTCACAATCATTATTTCACTGCTCTATGCTGTCATCCGCTACAACATTGCCGGAGACGTTCCCTGGAATCAGTTCCCCATCTTCATTGTTAATAAAGCAACAGCCTCTAGCGGAGTCATCCTACTAGGGCTGGCAGGAATCAACAATTCTGTTGAAAATCGCCATCGACTCGGCCTGTTTGCGTCGGCTTGCCTCAGCTTGCATTGCTTGTTGTCCTTAATGCTGCTGTCGCCAGCCAATTTTGGTGGTGAATTTTTTCAAGCCAATGACAACACATTTACCGTCATCGGTGGTTTTGCTCTGTTGTGCGGCGCATTAGGCCTGCTCGGACAAGCTGTCCTCTGGCGCCGCTCGATGAACACAGTACCGAATTCCAGCCCGAGTTTAATCAACGGCCTGGGCCGAATCTTATTGCTACTCGCCGCAGCACATGTCTCATTGATCGGATTTCGCACTTGGACCCAATGGTCACAGTGGCCTGGATATCTGCCACCGATCACATTAATCATGTTCATAATCGCAATTGGCTTGGCAGTAGCCAATCATCGCAAAAAACGTTCCCCTCGGTCACAGGGGCACTAGCTTATGCCGAGTCGCTCACAACAATACGACGCGATTGTAATCGGCGCTGGAGCCGCTGGGCTGATGACCGCTATCAGCGCTGCTGCCCAAAACCGCAACGTGTTGCTGCTCGAAAAAAACTCAAAGCCCGGTGCTAAGATCCTCATGTCCGGAGGCACTCGCTGCAACATAACCCAAAACACCGATATCCATGGAATCATCGCAGCCTACGGTAAGCCTGGACGTTTCCTGCATTCAGCGCTAGCAGCGCTAGGACCTGAGCAACTCATCGACTTTTTCAATGAGCGTGGAGTCCCCACAAAATGTGAACCTTCAGGTAAAGTCTTTCCGCAATCAGACCGGGCACAGGATGTATTACACGCACTACTCGAGAGCCTCGACCAGACGCGAATTGATTTGAAATTGAAACATGCCGTAACGAGCATTAAAGCGGACTCTGCCGGATTCAGTATCACTACTGACAACGGAACTTCTACCGCCCCACACGTAGTTATCACCAGCGGCGGTAAATCCTTTCCGGGATGTGGCACAACCGGTGACGGATATCCGTGGTCAACACATTTCGGTCATCGAATTGTACCAACGCGACCAGCATTAGTACCACTGGTTACCTCTACCGACGCTTGGCCCACTCAACTACAAGGTATCACCTTACCCGACATTGAATTAATCGTCCGTAATTCCGCTGGCAAACAACTAGGAGCACAACGCGGGTCAACTCTGTTTACCCACTTTGGCATCTCCGGACCGACAGCGATGAATCTCAGTGGCATTTTCACTGCGGCCTCTAATACCGCAAAACTCCAACTAGAAATTAACTTCCTCCCCAAACTATCATTAGTTCAAAAAAAACAACAACTGGCAACGCTGTTTCGGCGGACACCCAAGAAACAAGCGCTCACGGTTTTGGGCCAACTTCTACCCCAACGAGTCGCCGAGGTACTGCTTGATCAATCAGACATCACGCACATCCAAAAATCGGGAGAAGTATCAAAGCAGCAAACATTACTAATAGCCAATTCTTTACATCAGCTATCAGTCATCATTGAGCGGACGCTCGGATACAAAAAAGCGGAAGTCACTGCCGGCGGCGTTGCCCTGGACGAAGTCAATTCGTCAACCATGCAAAGCAAGCTGCAACCCGGATTGTTTTTCGCCGGTGAGATTCTCGATCTTGATGGACCCATCGGCGGTTATAATTTCCAAGCCGCCTTTAGTACAGGTTACCTAGCGGGACTAAACATTTAGCGCTACAAGCCTCTGCGACTAAGCTAACCCCACCCGCGTGTGAAATATTCAAACATGGCAATGATGATTACTTTGCCGGATTTCCACATTCGTGTAAATCTATGGTTGAAACTGTAAGCTGACAATCTTGGGGACGGTCTTGAGCTAAACCCTCTCTATTGGATAGCATAACAACAAATCCTTTGCACGAATTATCATCACACCATTACTCTTCCGAGCCGCGACGTGCCTCAGAAAAAATCTACTCTCCTAATCGCTGGTTTTGCCGTAGTCCATTGCTGTTTATTTGCATGGTTTAGTAGCTATACAGCTGAAGATGCCTTCATTGTTTATCGGTACAGCGAAAACCTCATTCATGGTAACGGCCTCGTCTTTAACTCGGGTGAATTCGTCTCCGCTCTTACCTCGCCACTACATGCTTTGATAGTCAGCGTGCTATATGGCATTACCGATTCATCCCTGTGGGCCAACCGGCTGTTTGTTCTTGTCTTGCATTTTTCAGCCACTTGCTACGCGCTACAAGCCGTTAAAGATCTGCCAGGAAAGATTCTATTCGGTTTAATCGTTTGGTGTTCACCATTTGTTATTTTCTGGACCGCGGGTGGATTAGAAACCATCTACCTATCAAGTTTCATCACGATTGCATTTGCCGCGGCTGTCAAATGCCTAAAACATCATTCAACCAAACACCAGTGGATTTTCTCAATCTGCCTCGGCCTCGCGTTTCTGACGCGTTATGACAGCTGTTTAGTTACGCTACCAATCTGGTTTCACGTGACGTTTAAACAATATCAGTATTTCCCCAAACAATTCAGGCACTCACTGGCAACATTGCTGCTGCCAGGGCTATTGATTGCCTGTAGTTGGCTCGTTTTCAGTTATAACTATTATCATGACGTCTTCCCCACCTCTGTCTACCACAAACCTCTGCAATGGGACACGCAAAGAGCTGCTGTTGGATATATGATTCAATTTGGTCTGTTTTGTGGCATCCTGCCTACACTCGGCTGGTTTATTGTCGACCAATTCAGTCGAAACAAATCCAAATTACTCTCTACTGCAATCAACACCGCTAAAAAACATCTCGGTGTATTGATCGGATTATCTATTTTCGGATGCTATGCCAGTGTGACCTGCTTGGCACACATGATGTTTAGCAACCGGATGCTCCTACCCTACCTCCCCGCAGCTACTTTGCTACTCATTGACTTCTTAACGCGTATTAACCACACCAGCATAACTGTTTGGCGCGGCGGGCGATTTGGCAGCAAGAGTTGGCCAATCGTTATCGTGCTAGCAATCGCTGTTCAAGCAACTCTGTTTTATTACATCGATCAAGTTTCTGTTAACCCCGGGCGTTACGGTGAATACACAAATCTCTCACGACAATCCTACATAACGTTCATACAGACACTCGATGACCAAGCCGCCAAGATTTCCCAACATTGGCGTGACTCGGGAAAATCAGGGGAACCACAGATTCATGTCTATGCCGCTGGTATATTACCCTACAAATTGCCGCAAGCCAAAATTGTCGACTGGGGCTTAGTCTCCTACCGCAAAAAAGTACACGTTGATATGGTGCAAACCGGATTGCTTTATAGTTCTGATTACATAATCACACTTTCGCCCAGACATCATCGTCGGCGTTATCAATTGCAGCAAGAAGCAAATGCATTGATTGTCGTCGACGAAACCACGATCAACTTTGATGGAAACTTCGAGACACTAGGCGTGTACTTTAATCCAACACCAATAGCATATCGATTACCCAACTACGTCGACGGGGAATCGCGTGATCGTATCCCGCCAAAAATCAATGAACAAGATAATGCCAGCCACTGATCTACATGTAACCACGGAAGAAAAACCACCAACGAATCAATCCCGCTGGTTTTTCATCTGTGGTGTTTTCGCTGCCGTGATAGCAATCTTTGGTTTCATGATGCATTTTCAGTTCTTCCACGATGATGCCTATATCACACTGCGGTATGCTCAGCATTGGTTACGTGGCGACGGGATTGTTTTTAATACAACAGAACGTGTCGAAGGTTACACTAGTTTTTTTCATCTGGCCCTAGTCAGCGGTGCCGCAAAACTTGTCGGCGGAGTAAATAATCTACCTCTCATCACTCAGGGAATAGGACTGCTTGCCTTCGGTGGAATCTGTGCAATCATCGCATTTGTATTGAAACCATCAACCACTCAGTTGAACTACTCACCGCGAGCCCTGTTATTGTTACTCATACCAACAAACCTCTCGTTGATTGCGTGGTCCCTCGGTGGACTCGAAACGACTCTCTACACGGCGCTGCTGATGCTGTTGACCTACCAATTCAGCAACACACCGGATTCCTCAAGTCTTTCAACTAAGAGAATAAATCGTCTCGGGATTCTCTTGGCAATCATCACCATGACGCGACCAGAGGCATTGCTGTTTGTCGGCATCACGGGTCTATTTTTGCTGCTGCCACACGGATTAAAGTCGCCGCAATGGAAACAATTATCCATACTGGTTCTTAGCTTTCTAGTAGTTTGGTTGCCCTACTTCCTCTGGCGCTGGAACTACTACGGCGACCCGTTTCCCAACACCTATTACGTTAAAATGGACACAGATTTAATAACGCGATTGCGGAATGGTTTCCATTACTTGCATACTTATGCGAGAATTGCACCGTTTATATTGCCGCTAGGAATCGTGACCGGATTACTAGCACTAACCCGGATTCGAGCCACGGATCATTCTCAGCATCACCAGGCCCAGTCGCTTTTCTATATGCTATCCGTTGCTAGTGTGGGCACACTGTATGTCTGCTATACCGGTGGCGACCACATGCCAGCATATCGATTCTTCGTACCTTTAGTCCCAATCTACGGATGGTTACTCGCCCAGTCATTGCCGATTGTCATCCCCTCGCTCGTTAATCGTCACGCTGGGCTTTTGTATGTTTGTTGTATGGGTTTGATTTGTATGCAATCCGTATGGAGCAATCAAAAAATGCGTGATGCTCAACACATCGACCCTGCTGCCAGCGTTGGGCGCGACATCGGCATGTGGATTCAGCAGAACCTACCCGCCCACAGCACCATTGCCTTAAACACCGCGGGGTCAACTCCGTTCTTTGCCCCACAACATCGCTTTATCGACATGCTGGGTCTCAACGATAGGCACATTGCACATCGCGAAATAAAGGAGCGACGGACTTGGATGCAACAATTCCCTGGTCATGGCAAAGGCGATGGTCAGTATGTACTTAAACGCCAGCCAGATTACATCATTTTGGGACCTGCTCAAGGGCTACCCGCTAATCCTGAATTCGTGGATTCACAACAGGTCGTTTGGTTTCTGTCCGACCAAGAATTAGCAGAAACTGAAGAGTTCCATAAACACTACCAACTCCGCAAAGCACAATTCCTCGGGGCTTCTGGATTGCAACGAACGTTCGTGTATTATCAGCGCAAAGCAACGAACCATGCTCCGCAGGAAAACTGATCCGCTGCACCTGGCTACTTCTGCAGGACTGCATCAAAGACTTTAAATGAAACGTCGCCATTCCAGCGGTGACCACCTTGAAAGTGATCCAAGTGCAGATTGGCTGATACTCCCGCCGCCTTGTACACGCGCTGCAACCTCTGTTTAAACTTCGTATCCCAGCCATTTTTGACAACCAATGCGTCCTCCGAACCCATTTGCCATACACAGGGTCGAGGCGCGATGAGACCTCCGATTTCACTGTAGTCACCGTATTGCAATAGCCCAGGGATTATTTGTGCACCGCAACTATAACGCTGCGACAACCTTTCCTGCATCAAGTTCAACGCCCCACTGACTGCAGCCACTTTGATGCGTTTGTCGACGGCCGTCACGAGCATCGTCATTCGCCCGCCATATGATAATCCTGCACAGCCAATTAATCTTGCGTCTACTTCTGAGCGACTCTGCAAAAAACTGACGGCCCACCGCAAATCGCGTACGTTTTCAGCAATCGGTAGTTTCCCCAGAGCTAGTAAACGAACAAGTGAAACGGCACACGGATCAGAGCTATACTTTTGAGCGTCCACTCGGTCACCAAAAGGAATCATGCATGGCACGGCTACAACATATCCGCGGCGAACAAATTGACGACCGTAGTCATAGTTTGCTTTTGTAATAGCTGCAGCAACGCCCGGTAAATCATCGCGCCCAGCAACAGTATGATGTCCATACGGTCCGTGTCCGTGCACCGCTACAACAGCTGGCTTTGGTTTCAAGTTTCCATTGCTTGGAATTAATAAATACAGCGGCAATGCTGGGGCACCCTCCGCTTTCAGCGTAATTTGATATCGAATGTGGTCATCAAATCGCTTGCCATTCTCAACAACCGTTTCCCATTGTTTTGGCGGTTCGGTCGGGCCCAGCAGTTCCTGTAATTTCGCACCGAAACTAGCCTGCCACTCTTGCACTTGGTCTGGGGTTTCCCCAGAGAAGACCTGCGACAATTCCGCGTTCGACAATTGACGACGAATTGTCTGCTGAATCGTCATCGGTTCCACAGCATCAATCGTTTGAACTATTTCCAGCAAGCAACCACTGAAACACGCCCCCATTAAAAACCATTTCAAATGACGCATGCTGAGATTTCCTTTCGCCGGATTCAATTTTTTGCGTTACATATACCGACTATAGGTCAGTGGTTTACTGTGGATCTAAGTACTTCAACGAAACAAGAAATGCATCCATCTTGGCTACCGTTTTTTTATAAAACTCACCATCTTCTTGAAATTAAAAAACCCGTGCTGCTGGTCCGCGTATCCATGTAACTCAACCCGTCCCCAGGCTCCAGCCTTAGCTGCATACAATTCAGCCGTTTTATAATGCACTACATCATCCGCCTTGCCGTGAAAAATGATAGTCGGAGGTGTTTCACGATTCACTTGATGATAAGGCGAAAGGTTCACTGGATTTGTATTCATACGAATTTCTAAGTCTTTTAATTTGTCACCCAGCGCAATTTCACCGGCGATATCAGCCAAAACTAACGCCGGGTTAAACAGCACCATTGCGTTTGGTTGTGAACTCACCTTTAAATCCTCGCCCTTTTCTTCCCAGCCCGAGACAACACCTGTACAGGCAGCAATATGTCCGCCAGCGGATCCCCCGGCTGCGACGATACGGTTCGGATCTACCCCAAGTTTTCCAGCAGACGATCGCATCCAGCGGATCGCACTTTTGGCATCCATGACACAACAATCTGCCGTCGTCCCGTGACGTGTTTTCACGCGATAATCAACCGTCGCGGCAACCATACCTCGCGCAGCCAAATACTTGCAATGCTCGTCAAATTGAGTCGGTGTACCGCCTTTCCAGCCGCCCCCAAAGAAAAACACAACGGCGGCTCGGTTGTCTGATACTTTGTGATTCTTGGGAAAGTAGACGTATGCCTTTAGCTCAACATCGCCAACTCTCTTGTAGACCATCACACAAGTTTTGTATTCACCCTCTACAGCGTTGGCACAGTTCGATACTTGGCAAAGCAATAAACACGACAGTGCCGCAAACATCGTTCTCATATTCATGATCCTCAAAAAAGTTGAATCCATTATCTCGCTGTCCAGCCGCCATCAACGGTCAACATACTTCCCGTCATGAAACTCGACGCATCGCTTGCTAAGAAGATCGCTGGGCCCTGAATCTCCCGCATTTCGCCCCACCTCGCCAAGGCAACCGCACCGACAATAAATTTGATCGTTTGCTCGTCATCCTTGATGGGAATATTCATCGGAGTCAAAAATGGTCCTGGGCAAATTGCATTGCACGTAATGCCAAACGGAGCCAACTCTAATCCCAAAGCACGAGTCATCTGAACAACAGCACCTTTGCTGGAGGTATATGGCGTGCGATCTGACAAACCAACTAACCCTAACGTACTCGCTAGATTAATAATCCGACCACGCGCTGCCTTTTTCATGTGAGGTATCACCGCTCGAGCGAACAACCACACGCCATTGACGTTGATGTCCATGACTTGCTTGAACTCCTCCAACGTCAATTCCTCAATCGGCCCGCGGATATTGATGCCAGCATTGTTGATTAAAACATCCACTTTGCCAAATTTTTCCAGACACGTATCGACGACACCCTGCACCTGATCTTCCAACGTCACGTCCGCTTGCAAACCAATTACTTGCACATCATAATCGCGGCTAATTTCGGCTGCTGCTGCTTCGACCTCAGCTTGATTGCGACTCACCAGAACTAAATTGGCACCAGCGGATGCTAGCCCAGCGGCCATCGCTTGACCTAAGCC
>DTSG01000258.1 GCA_012965455.1 Planctomycetaceae bacterium
ATGATGACAACTTCCAAAACATCCGCCGTGACATCTGCTTAGGTAAACCAATCATCGGACTCTAGAACGTATCCACTAATCTTCATCCGCGTCACCAAAAACTAATTGCAGGTGCTTTAGTCCTCGACCGTGAGCGCCAGACAATTTCACCGGATATGGTGTCTTCCAACCCTTTACGTCATGCCAGATGAAACGGTTTAGATTGTCTTCATCTTCCTCGGTTTTCATCCCGGTTCGTATAATAGGCACTGTCGCCAGCACTTCTCGCCAATGCTTTTCTAGACTTGTCCACTGATTTTGTGGCGGCGGTGCCTGATTAATTGCCACCGTCGAACTCAGAGGCTCGTAGGGCGTAAAGTCAGGTTCAGCTTGAAAACACTCTCGCATTAAGGGTGCCGAGGCATCCTGTTGATTCATGGGCGGAAGCCCCAGAATATGCAACATCGTGCGCAACACCGATGTTTGGTTATAGAAATGATGGTTCACACCCTGTTTACTATAAGGACTAACAACAAGACAAATCGAACGATGACCATCAACATGATCCCAACCTGCTTGCGGATCATCTTCATTGACAAAAATAACCGTATCCTTCCACAATTTGGAATGACTGACGACTTCAATCAATTGACCTAATGCCAAGTCGTTGTCTGCCAAATGAGCCGCACTCGTAACGCCACCGGCTCCTGCATGATCTTGCGGCAAATAGACAATACTAAAATTCGGGAACGTACCCTGTTTCTCATATTCGCGAAACTCCTTGATAAATCGCGACATCCGCAGCACATCCGGAATTTCCATATTCCACCCCGGATATATTGGTGAAGAGTATTTACGCAGCCGTTCCACACCGATATTCTGGCCAAACACCATCTCTTCACCGGCGCGGAATTTGCGATAGATCTCATGGTATTTGATTCCATTTGGGGTGGATGAATAATCCATCTCACCATAGTTACGAAAAGAGAGCCCAGCAGCCAATACATGATCCCAAACGAATCCGCTTGAAGAATATGTAATCGGGTCATCGCCAAATGTATAACTACGACTAAACCCACCAAAAGCGCGTTCCAGATAGGGAGTTACATTTCCTTCAGTCGCCCATGAATGGCCATCCGCAGAATTCACACCGTTGCAATAGTAGTTGTCTAGGATCCCAAATCGATCTGCCAAGGCATGATGGTTTGGTGTGACTGCGCGTGGAAAGACGCACAACCTGGCAGCACTACGCGCTTTTTTATAATCACCGAACACCTGATCAAACGTGCGATTCTCTTTGATTACGTAAATAACATGTTTGAAAACACTCGGTTGACCTAATTTCTCGGGAATCGGTACCGCCGCCACATCCTCTACATCTTCGGACAACATTTGATTACGTAAGATCTGCGAGAATTTCGAGTTTTTGGCGACTTGAGCAGACCACGCCTTCCGGTTGACTTCATTCAGAATATCGGTAAATGCAATACGTTGTACGACTCCTTGGTGCTCGTGACTATTGTGACCCTTCTTACCTCCAACTTCTCCATAACGCGATCCAAAACCTTTGACGTTTGCTACAAACAAATAGTCATCGTTGAATGCTAGGCCCACTGGATACCAAGCGGTGGGGATATGGCCAATACAATGAAAACCACCCGCTGCTGTTTTCTGATAGATGCCGACTGCATTATTCCCTGCCAGTGTCACCATCAACAATCCTTTTTTGGGGATCCAGCGTACACAGCTTGGCATCGAACCAAACGCCAAACGTGCATCGGGTTTGACATCCATCATCTGCAAGCTGGTTTTTGCCAAGTCGATAATTGCCAACGAATCTTCATTTGTGTTACACACCAACGCGGTGCCCTCAACTTTTGCGATTACCGATGGGTGTAATCCGACGGTAATCTCACTCGTAACGCCATAATCTTTCAGTGAAACAATCGACACGGTGCCCGTGTTGGCAATTCCTCGATTATCTACAACCGTTTCTGTCCCACCTGAGGGTGCTGTCTTGTCACCATCTACCGCTCGTCGCCCACCGATATTTGACACGACCAATTGTTCTCCGACTTGCACAACGTCAAACGGAGCAACACCCAGAGCAACTTCCTTTTCTATTTTGCCCGTTGCCAATTCGACAACGGCCAACGAGTTCTTCTTTGATAAACAGACGAACAACTGTTTACCATCATCCGAAATAGATAGCCCACAGGGAAACGATCCTGCTGGCAAGGTAATGGGCTCCAGCGATTCAAGCTTGAATTGATCATTAAGGCGGAATATGTGAACTAGGTTTTTCGTATCCGAATAATAGATCCGCCCAGCGTTACCACTCGCCAAACCATACAGCGACGCTCCACCTTTAATTGTCACGCTATCCACCAATTCAAATGTCACTGCATCTACCACGCGCAACGATGATTTGTCTTTGATGAAAACCTGCTTACCGTCTCGGCTCGTTTCAATGTCAACCGGGCGGCCTGAAAACGTAACGAGGTCACCCACCGGGCTAATCCTTCTTCCTGTCGGCAATGTTGATCGATTCACCACGCTGACCATTGCGGACGGTACCCCTTGATTCAAATGAATGGTGAATTTGGCTACATCTGATTTCAACTCTTGACCACCAGCGGTCGTTGACTCAACGAAATAGAAATATTGAGTTCCCGTTTTAAGGTCCGCAAGTCGAACTTCATGAATTCGCTCGTCCGCGGCGGTTGCTAACGATTCGCATTTTGCGGTAACTCCGAAATGTACCTGCGAAGATGCGAGTAAATTCGTATCCCACATGATCGTCACGTTGTGATTATCAATTACGTGCAAATAGGGAAGCAGCGCCAATTCCAACTTTCGCTCCGCTGCATTAGCCGCCTCCGAAGCTAACGCTGCCAGCTTTTCGAATTCCCGCTGGATCCAAGCTGCGCTGACAGCCTCAGCGAACACTTTTACTTCCCGAATCCGCCCGTGGTGCGCATAGGATTCATCATCATCGACATAGGACCCAATAACATAGGGAGCTGCTTTAGGATAGAGAATTTCTCCATGCTGTGAGGTCTCGGTCGTTTCAAGTTTTCCATTGACATAGATCTTCGTCAGTTTGCCGTCGAACGTAGCAACGACGTAATAAAGCTTTCCAACTTCATAATTCGTTTTTGCGGCAAAGTAACTAAGATCCCCGTCGCCATCATCAGCGCCGGTTGTCGCTAGTCCAAAGGTAAACGTCTCTTCCCCATAACCTAGATACCACCCTTTTTCATAATTGCCATTGTCTTGTAGTACATTGATAATTCCGCCCCATGGTTGCCGAGTATCAACACTAAACCATGCTGCAACCGTCATCGCCGAAGTCGGCAATTGTGTTTTAACGTC
>DTSG01000259.1 GCA_012965455.1 Planctomycetaceae bacterium
ATTAAAGGCGAAGTTTGTTTCAGAGGAATATGACGAGCATGCAGACTTGGCCTGTTTCACCCATTTATATATGTCGTTAGATATTGAATCGGATAGTGATCGGGGGAGGCGATTCCAACGGATAAAGGCGTTAGGTGGTAAGGGCGTTTACCAAAGTGTAGTGGCGGAGGCCAAGATCGCGGATAGACTTATTTATGACAATTACTATCGACGTGGTCTGTGCGTCATAAAACAACTCGCGGGGTTCCAACACTTCGGAGAATCATGTGGCGCCCATGAGGAAGATGAGCCTCAAGTTCCCACCGGCAAGTTGTCGCCCCCGCTTCTTGGCAAACAGAAAGTGCAAGTTAAAGAAAAAAACAGGATTAAGCATGAGGACGGTGATGTCGTGCCCGTTATTACAAAGGAAGAATCCAACGACGATCGTGATGAAGAGGTGAACGACACAATAAGTGATACGGCATCGGATAAGCTTCAAAAGCGGTTGCCTCCTCACATCATGCCGTCAATGTATGTTTATTGCATTGAATCTGACCGGGTGTATCAAAGGGGGGGGGATGCCAGATCGAATGCTTGCCTCAGCATGTTTTGAGCGCGGTGGGTATTCCGAACTTCATGCGGCTGGGGCAAGCCTGTTGATGATAATGGGGGTTAAACAGCCTAGTGCAATGGATGAACAAAATACCAGCCGCTGAATCCTTTGTTCAGCGCGCAGAGTTTTTTCAATCATGTCATTATTACTCAAGATTACTGCTTAATATTCGCCGCTTAAATGCTTGGGAATCGATCATGAGATCTCGGATTTCAGTCACAAAGTTGTTCATTAGCTATATATTTTTCCTGTGCGGCCTGAGTTTTGCGTGTCCAGTAGCTCTGATGGCTGATCAAACAGTGCGTTTCCTACCTGTTACTGGAAACGATAATCAAACTGTTCTCGAAGTTGTGTTGTTTGAGCACGATGCCAAATTGGGTGCGATGTCATATGCAATTTTGACCACTGACATTAAGGGAACTCCGTTATTGAATCTTTCGAATGGCGCGAGCATCGTGATGACGATGAATGAGGCGGGTGAGCTCCAACTCAATTACGTTTTTCTCGAAGGTCGTAATGTCGTGCAGGTTATGTTGCAAGATATACGGCCAGCCAATCGGCAATCTGTCCATGTAAGGGAGGGAGACGGTGGTGGGGTGCATATTGGATGGTTGGAAGGTGATCGGAAGACGTTGGGATACGCATACGTTGACGGGATAACGCGAGAATGCTGTCAGGTCTCCGCACGTTACGTATTCAAAGAACCGCTGCAACTACCGCCGCCGTTCTACTTAACGCCGCATGTATTAGTTGGGCGTCAGCAGGTAGTGGTGCTTTCAATGAAACGAGCGAGTAGCAATCCGGTCGTTAACATTGACGTTTTTCGAGTAGAAAAAGGGCGATCCATGAGTGACACGATCGGCGTGGGAGGTGGAAACGCAAAAGTAGGAGATGATGTCTTGCGTGACGAAAAACCTACTGACATTGGTGGTAAACGGCTTAGATTAATTAGCTCTGGAATTGAAGTAGGTACTCCATTGCAGCCGCAGGGCGACCATGCGTGGTATGGCGGTACTTATTTATCGCTTGGTTACCACGTCCCTGATGAAAGTACTGCTCTTGAATTGCGACGTGTCGCTGTCATTCTTGGCGAATCAGCGACGGACCTCTATCATGATGTTAGGTCTATTGCTAGCAATGTTTCTTTGCTTTCGAATCTGACTCCACCCATCAATAGTTATCAAGGTGCAATGGGCCGCGGTGGTTTGGCTTGGTTGGAAGCCCGACCGGGTCACAAGGTATTTCTGACTCTATTTAGAGACACTACGCTTGATGTGTCCCATGCGCTGAATGCAGATGTAGCGGGGTCGATCGCAGTGAGTGGAGGAGGTCGAGGGACTCTTTATTGGATCGATCAGGGTCCACAATTCTTACCCATAGTTTTTGTCCTAGCGAGTAATCAGGAGTTATATCAGTTTGATCTCGAGGATCCAGAGGAATTTTCTGTCATGCCAGCGAGAAATCCGGTGCGGAACGCTGTCATATGGACTGGGATTACTGCCAATGAGGAATATGGTATTGCAGTCGTCGCAACCCTTGATAGTCGGGGGGCAGTCAGTGAGTTGTTTAACCTAAAGCGAAATTGGCGAGGAATGGAGCTTGAGTATGTATGGGAGCCTGTGCAGGAGCGGTAAAGACTTTAGTGAACCCTTAACGTGCGAATTACGATAGTTGCCAGAGTAATGCTGTCAATAGCGTTCCGTGGAACGTTGATAATGGCATTATGGACGACTGGGATCATGGTCCCGGTGGTCGATAGTCACGCAGCTAATGAGGTGCCATTTCGAGTACCCTTATTGATTCCCCTTAGAACGTTTTTAAGCACTGACGCCTATGTCCTCGATCCGATTTATCAAATTCGTTACGTCGAATTTTTGGATACCAATAAATTAGTTGTGACTGCGGCTTATAAGGGCCAGCGTTCTAAAAAAAACCAGGATTTGTTGATTGATCTTTCCGGTCTGCAGCGCGATTTGGGAAATGAAAGATCCGTGAATCACGAGGTGACCTTGTATGAAGGATGGGGCGATCCTCTTGATGTTGAGGAATTTGAGGAAAATGAATTCTGGGATGAACAAAAACTAGATCCAAAGAAAGTAAACGTTCGATCGTATAAAGGTGCATATTTCAGTGCAGTCCCGGGTAATGAGAGTTACCGATGGGAGTGGGTTCCGGTGATGCCTAAATATGTCGCACCACACATCAGACCTGTTTCGAGAGTGTTTTTTGACGCCAGTACCCAAACCGTCGTTGTCACCAATGAGGTTTCCAGAAACGTTTTTGAATACGCTGTGGAAAACGGTGGTTTGTTAAAAGATCGCGGTCTGGGTTTTCAGGCTCAACACCAAGGGGGATTGCCTGAGTTTGACGTTGTTGCACTGGAGGTGTCGAACGGTTTTTGGGATGTGCTGCAGCTTGACAATAATCCGCCCACGAAAAGACCGAGATCGCGACGCTTATTTGGGCCTGAAGTAACGAGCCCGAACAAAGGTTTTATTCCAGGCACGATGTCGCTGTCATGGATGAAACGCCCTTGGTTAGCCTATGTCGGGCCCGAGATGGATGGCGGTTTGTGGACCATATCTGTTTGGGATGTTGATAAAGATTCGACATTGCGTTCGCCACTAGCCAAGATAGGTACTGGCCGAGTGGCTTACAGTCAGCACCGCGGGTTTGATCACCGCGTTGCTTGGACTGGCCCTGATTCAATTATATTTTTGGAGAACGATGAGCTAACCGTTTCTCATGTCCAAAT
>DTSG01000260.1 GCA_012965455.1 Planctomycetaceae bacterium
ATGGAAGGAGATACTGCCCTCAGAGCCGTTACGCCCGGTGACGCAAGTGCTTTTCGCGCTCATTTGGAAGCTCAAGAATTAGCCCTGGATACTATTGGGTGGCGTATCAAGATGGCCAAATGTCTCTTTGCTGCAGCGGTCGATTTTGGCCACATTGTGATCAATCCGTTTGAAAAGGTAAGGGCAGGTAGCAAGTCCACAAATGATCGTTTTGTGGATGTTGAGCCCCAAATAATTGACGCAATTATTGAGGATGTTAGCTGTTTAGAGTGGAAAGCAATAATTACTCTATGGCGGTACGGAGGTCTGAGGGCACAGGAACCGCTACATCTTAAATGGAATGATGTTGACTGGGCTAATCGCCGACTAACGGTCCAGGATGTCAAACGGAAGAGACAGCGAACGATACCACTGTGGCCTAAAGTCGAAGAGGCACTTTCGGTACTGTTTGCTTCGGCAGAGGAGGGAGCCACACGAATCATTACCAAGTATAAGCCTGGTCAGAAGCTAGGCACACAATTCGTCAGGATCATCAGACAAGCAGGCTTCGAAGTTTGGGGGAAACCCATCCAGAATCTCCGTGCGAGCTGCCAGAACGATTTAGAGAAAGCTGGACACCGAATTACTGCCGTATGTAACTGGATTGGGAATTCACCCACGGTTGCATCTAAGCACTATCTCCAGGTAACCGACGAAGACTTTGAGCAAGCTCTCGGCGCGTCAAATCGGGGACAACAGAGTGTGCGTCAGAGTGTGCAGTACCGCACAGAACGGTCTCGCACAGGGTCGCTGGAAGATTTCACAAATTCGGAATGCACTACAATTCCCGACCATGCGGGAGGGTGCGTTGACCCCAAAACCATCGAGTACCCCCTAAAGGATTCGAACCTCTGTTTCTGATCGGAAGGACCAGCGTCCTGGGCCGCTAGACGAAAGGGGCTAAAGCGGATTTTTTAGTTTTGTCTGCTCTTGCTAGATTGTCAAGGTGATACGCGAACCCGTTATTTGGTATCATATACCCCATCATGGCTAAGAAATCGAAGCAAGGTTCGACAAACCACCTCTTTCAACTCCTCGCAAACCCGAGCACGCTGCCACGTACCGGACTCTGCGTGATCGTCGGTACCGATTACTTCCTGCAACGACTCGCACTGAAAACAGTCCAAGCGCAATTCGCCAATGAACAAGATGATCAACAAGATGATATACGCTGGTTCGATGAAAATGCACTTTGGGTCGACGTTATGGATGAAGTCTCCACCGTCACACTATTCGGCGGCGATGGCCCGCGAATAGCCGGAGTTAACGATGCCGACAAGTTCATCAAAGAATATCGACCCAAACTTGAAAAATATATCGAACGTGAATCGCACGCGGGATTATTAATACTCGAAGCGAAATCGTTCCCCGGTAATACAAACCTCGCCAAAAAAGTGAATGCACTCGGCGGTGTTATCGATTGCCGCACCCCAACTGAACCGCCCGTTCGCCAAAACGAACGCCCTCTCTACGACCTCACTATCAACTGGATCGTCAACTGGGCACAACAACAATATCAATTCACACTCAGCAACGATATCGCCGCTCTACTACTCGACCTGTCGCAATTCAGTATCGGCCTACTCAACATGAACTGTGTCAAACTCGCTCTATACCTAGAGCCCGGCGACAATCCTACCGCTGAACAAATCCAAGAATATGTCGGTGGCTGGAAATCCCAGTCAACTTTCCATATGACCGACGTCGCCGCCGAAGGAAAAGCTGCTTCCGCACTGCTCGAACTACAACACCTGCGGGCCGACGGTGAAGCTGTGCAAAAAATATTCGGTGGCGTTTCCTGGTCACTCAGACGCTATGTAACCATCACTCGCATCGCCGAACAACTCGAACGCAATGGCACGCCAATCCTGCAAGCATTGCAACAAGCCACTCGAGAAGTCCTTGGTAATAGCTTCCACTTCCAAGGACAAAAAACAATCGACCACCTCTGCCAACTACGGCGACAACGTAGTGGGCAACTACTAAAATGGCTGCTCGAAGCCGACCTCGATATGAAAAATCAATTCTCTAACTCGGGGCTCCCGCTGGAAAAATTGATGCTCTACCTCGATGAATCCTATCGCACAGGCTTTCAAGCACGGTCCACGACCGCGGCCAACTAAGGAACTTGGCACATGAGCAACTCGCAACATTTTGATTGCCTCGTGCTAGGTACCGGTGGAGTCGGCAGCGCAGCGCTGTACCACTTGGCCAAACAAGGAAAACGCGTGGCCGGTATCGATCGCTTTGGCGTCGCACATGATCGTGGCAGCTCGCATGGCCAAACTAGAATCATCCGTCAAAGCTACTTCGAACACCCTAGCTACGTACCCCTCGTGCAACGAGCGTTCGAGCTGTGGGAAGAACTCCAAGCGGAGCATGGTCGCGACCTCTATTACCAAACAGGAATCCTGCAAGCCGGGCCTAGTGGCGGTGAGTTGATTCCAGGCGTGTTAGCCAGCAGCGCTCAACATGGCTTAGCGATCGAGCACATGAACGTTGCTGAGGCGAGAAAACGCTGGCCGCAGTTTGCATTTGATGATGGTATGGAAGTGATTTTCGAACAGCGGGCTGGGTTCCTGCTGGTCGAGCACGCGATCTCCGCTCATGTCGAAAAAGCACAATGGGCTGGTGCGGAATTATTCGTCGGGCATGCCATTGATGAAGTTAAAACGGGTGGGAGTTGCTTAGAAGTGATTACGGATAAGGGCACGTTTACGGCAGATTCGGTCGTGGTTACCGCTGGCGCTTGGGCCGCTGATCTACTACCAGAATTGAAAGGGCACCTGCGAATTCTAAAAAAGCCCCTGCACTGGTATGCCGCCGATACAGATTTATATTCCAACCGAGCTGGGTGCCCTGTGTTTTTCTTTGAATCTGAAACCGGTGGTTACTATGGATTTCCGAGTATCGATGAACGCGGATTGAAGCTGGCACGGCACAGCGGTGGTATCGAGATAACCAACCCGCTGGAATTGGACTGTTCATTAGATGCAGAAGAGCGGGCTTGTGTGGCCGGTTTTTTGCGAAAACACTTGCCTCAGGTCAGCGACCAAGCGACGGATCATACCGTGTGTATGTACACGGTAACCTCGGATTCCCATTTTATCATCGATCGGGCTGAGGCAGATGAGCGGATCGTCTATGCCGCTGGGTTATCGGGACATGGTTTTAAGTTTGCGTCGGCACTAGGGGAATTGTTGGCCAACATGGCAAGCGGTGAATCGCACGGCTACGATTTGACACAGTTTAGTGCGCGACCACGTATTGGGACCGCGAATGACCGCGAATGACCGCGAACCGTTTTCGTGATCGAAGGTTTGACTACTGCACCGGTTCGGTGGCGATCGCTGAGACTGTGTTGCCCGCTTGGTCGGTCGCGTCAACCTTTATAAACCACGTACCTGAGGCGTTGGGGTCAAGTCGCCAGCGATAGAATCCAGCATTGGGTACGGCCGGAGAGATTTCTTGCCAAGGTCCCTGTTGTGACTGACTACATTGCAGACGAATAGGCCGGTCTGAGAAATTGTCGTCAGTCGCTTCCCACTTAATCAAGATTTCCGGGAAACCGGATTCCACAGTCCGCTCGATATCACCAAGCCGCAACTGTGGTTTCACTCGATCAATTCTTATCCATATATCAGCAACCGAATCGGCAGTCGGGCGATTCTTGCCATTGTCCTCGAGCGTAGTGATGATCGTGATAAACCCGATCGTACTATCGCGTTGTATCTCGACATCCAGCGGACTCTGGCCATCGTGATCAAGACCCCATAGCCCCCAAGTCTTCCCGCCGTCCTCAGTCGCCCATAGCTGAACTTGTGTAGTATTTGTGTTTACATTGGAAAGTTCGTAATCGAGTTTGAATCGTGTACGGTTAGTCTGATGCACAGTAGCCTCTACTGGCGGACCCTTGATAATCGGTTTGGCTGTAGTGACCACTGCGTCGGGCTGCACAGGAGTTGGGTTTGCTGGATTGTTGGCGACCGTCGGCGTTGCAGGCTGATTATCGGCTGGCCAGTTGATAGCGTCTTTGTGGGGCGCTGCACGCGTGTAAGGATTTCGTAGCGGCTCGTAAGATTGGGGACGCTGCTGTGCACTAGGAGGGAAATAGATCCGTCGCTCGGCGATCGCTAAATTCCCAGCACCATCTAACACTTTAATGCGGACCAATGCCATGCGTGTCGCTTTTGTCGGCTGCCAGCGTCCCGCCAAATCTATCACTCCCGCTAACTCTATGGTAGGCCGCTCCACCAGTGGAAAAGATTGCCAAGGTGAGTTTGGCGCGGGTTGAATTTCTACTGCGACTTGTTTTGCTATCAGAGTGACATCGCTGACTTTACACTCCAGCGTGATTTCACCAGCAGACGTAAGGTTGGTGTGGAGCTCGATCGCTGGCCGCTGAGTGTCGACAAACACACGCATTTGAGGCCGCAGATTTGTGGGTATCGTGGTGGATGATTGAATACGCGAACAGAACCAATACTCGCCATCACGCTGGGCCTGAAATCGAAACACCTTTTTTTCAGATCCTTGAATCGCTACTGTACGCCAACTGTTGCCGAAGTTCTTCGAAACGAACAGAACAATTTTGTCAGTCGATTGCTGGAGTGTATACGGGATCGAGAACTGGGGGGTACGAGTTGTATACAGTTTGGCTGCGGGGGCTGTCTGTTCTTCAGCATCAACGGTCGTTTGAGCGGGCAGGGGAGTGGCAAAGGGCGCAGCACAAAGCAGGATAGCTGCTAAAAGTAGATGTTTTGTTGTTGAACACGACACAGTTCGGTTTCCTAGTGCGCACGATAAACCCTATCTAGTATTATCGGAGGTTTGAGCCGCAAATCTATACGAAAACAAACGGCTATTCTTAGCCCACGGCTATATCTCAAAGCATCAACGAGCGAGTATCTCTTACGATTTGCACGTATTGTTGCGCTAATGCTTCAATCGAGGCGAAATCTCGCTTGTCGACTGCCGCTTGTGAGACGAGCGCACCGCCGACGCCCAAGGCAACCGCACCGGCGCGTAGAAAATCTGCCGCCGTGTTAAGGTCCACTCCGCCGGTAGGCATGAAACGACATTGTGGCAATGGACCACGTAACGCTTTAAGATGCGCTGGACCACCAATATCCGCTGGGAATACTTTGAGAATATCGGCGCCTGCTTCCCAAGCGGTCACTGCTTCAGTGGGAGTGAAGATGCCTGGCGTTACTACCGTATCATAGCGACGGCACAGTTTGATAACTTCGACGTCTGTCGATGGCGATACAATAAACTCCGCTCCCGCAAGGATTGCTGCGCGTGCTGTTTCCGTATCTAAAACGGTGCCAGCACCCAGCAAAACCTTATCGCCGATCCGACGCTTGACTTCTTTGATGACGTCGAGCGCATTGGGGACGGTGAATGTCACTTCCATTACATCGACGCCACCAGCAAGTAGTGCTTCCGCTACGTCAGCTAAGAGTTCCCCGGAGTCCGCACGAATTACCGCGACAATACCGTTGTCCATCATTCTCGTTAGATTGTCGTGGGCACTCATAGTTAGTTTCTCGAACGGGTGTCAAGGAAGGAATCCGTGCGGGGGCTATGCACTTTTCTTAACAGGTTTGTTGGTGACGAAGATAGGCTTCGTACCAGAAACTACTTCTTCGTCAATCGTATATGCGCCACTCCCTTTTCGATCGGGTAACTCATACATGATATCAAGCATTACTTCTTCTGTAATAGATCGCAAGCCACGAGCACCAGTCCCTTTGTCGATCGCGCGGCGAGCAATCGCACCGATGGCATCATTCGTGAATTTAAGTTCACAATCTTCCATCCTGAAAAGACTCTCGTATTGACGCAACAAAGCGTTTTTGGGTTCAGTCAATACTCGCTTTAATCCATCTTCATCCAGTGGTGACAATGACGTCACAATAGGTAAACGTCCAATCAATTCTGGGATCAGACCAAACTCAAGGATGTCATCGGATCTTACTTGCAACAACAACTCAGCCATATCGGCTTCTTCGCGATATCCAACTTGTTGACCAAACCCAAGGGTTTGATTGCCGAGTCGTTTACGGACTATGTTATCAACACCGACAAATGTTCCGCCACAGATGAATAGAATGTTAGTCGTATCAATCGGAATGTACTGTTGCTCGGGGTGCTTACGTCCACCTTGAGGTGGTACGTTGCAGATCGTACCTTCAAGCATCTTAAGTAATGCTTGTTGTACACCTTCACCAGAGACGTCACGAGTGATCGATACGTTCTGTGACGTCTTGCCGATTTTATCGAGTTCGTCAATGTAGATGATTCCGCGTTGAGCCGATTCGACATCAAAGTCCGCTGCATGCAACAATTTCAGCAATAGGTTCTCGACGTCTTCGCCGACATAGCCAGATTCGGTTAGTGTCGTAGCATCGCCAATTGCAAATGGTACGTTGAGTACTCGTGCTAGGGTGCGTGCGAGCAATGTCTTACCGGATCCAGTTGGACCAACCATGAGGATGTTCGATTTTTCGATTTCGACTTCCTCGTCAGACCATTCGTGGTTCAATCGCTTGTAGTGATTGTGTACGGCAACCGCAAGCACTTTTTTGGCTTGTTCTTGACCAATCACATATTCATCCATCTGGCCCGATATTTCTCGAGGCGAAGGAATGTCGGTGATCATGTGGTCGTCGCTAGACTTGCGGCGGTTCTCTGAATCGATAATCGACGAACATAGCTCGACACATTCGCTGCAGATATAGACATCGCCAGGTCCTTCAACTAGTGGACCGACGTCACGATAGCTTTTGCGACAGAACGAACAGAATGCGTTTTTCTTGGAAGGAGATCCAACTTTGTGGTCTCCTCCGTCTTTACCGGATGACATGACGACTCCTTGTGCACTTGCATGATTCGATCCAAATCGAATGTTTTGGTGATCGCAAGCGCGGGGGCTTAAGGTGTACGCCCGTAATCTATGCTGTTTAGCAGAAGCTTACCGGGAGTACTTGTGGTCAACTACCATCCATGACTTATTGACGCGTATTTATTATATATACATTATGCATTGCAGTGCTGATCTTCCAGACCAGAGCGTGTCATATGAGTGTCGTATGCAGGCACATCAATAACTATCTAATGATGATAGTAATCGCTGTAACTTGACTAACCCGAACAGTTGGCATTAACCGTCGGATTTGTCCTCTGTAGGAGGTTGATCGTCGGGTTGCGACTGCTGGTGTTCGAGTTGTTCTTCCAACACTGTTTCTATAGTTCGGAATTCTTTGTCCGAAATGTCACCCTGGGAATGAATTTCTTGGAAATTGTCGAGGTGTTCCTCAGGGCCTGGTATGTCTTGATCGATGCGATCCCGATAATTGGTCACGACGTAGTAGGCAATGGTAGTTAGGATTGCCAGAACCGTTATACCTAGTACAGCCCGCGCGGCTGGAGTTTCGAGTATTTCCATGGTTAAACCTGTCTCAATCGTGAAAGCGAATAATCCGCATATGTTGTATTATCGTCGTGTTGCGGCAAATTTCAAGCGTCCGAGTGGATTACGAATTAACACAAATGTCAGTTCGTTTTACGGCTCTCTCGGTCCTTGGTCAAGCCATGTCTAATAGCACTTGGATGCCACGATCGAGTGTTTCGTCGCTGGCGGCATAGGAAATGCGAAAGTGGCTGTCATGGTTACTAAAAATGTTGCCGGGTATGAGCAATAGGTTATTTTCGATCGCTCGATTCGTAAAATCAGTCGCTGTGCCACTGGGAACTTTCGGAAACACGTAAAACGCACCGCCAGGAGTTTCAATCTCATACTGGGCACTTAATGCGGTGACAATTCGATCGCGTTTACCACGGTATTGGTCAACATGCTCGCTGATATCAGTATCGATCGCCGCTAAGCCAGCCCACTGCACAGGTTGCGGTGCACATACAAAGCTATATTGCTGTATCTTGGTCATCGCATCAATGACTTCTTGCGGGCCATGTGCGACTCCTAATCGCCATCCGGTCATCGCGTGACTTTTAGAGAAACCATCGATGACAATTGTTGCTGGATTGAATTCTGCCGGACTAACGAAATTGTCGTCGTAAGCGAATTCACGGTAGATTTCATCGGATATCAAAGCAATATTGTGCTTCTCACAGATATAACTCAGCCCAGCCACTTCGTCCTGCGTGGCAACATATCCAGTTGGATTGGACGGACTGTTTAGCAACATAAGTTTAGTTCGCGGAGTGACCGCCGCCTCAACTCGCTCCAGATCGATGCGAAAGTGAGGATAGGTATCGATTAGGATCGGAACTCCGCCGACGAGCTGTACCAGCGGCTCGTACATCACGAAAAATGGATCAAACATAATGACTTCGTCGCCGGGATTCACCAGTGCTTGCATCGCCAAGACAAGTCCACCGCTGGTACCGCTACTGACGAAAGCTATACGGTCGTCGTGTTGATATGTGGCATCAATCGCTGCTTGGAGTTTTTCTCGCAGCGCTGGGAGTCCTTGCGTTGGTGTATAACCATTATGTCCTGAATTGATGGCATCGATGCACGCTTGTTTCACTGCCGCCGGAACTTCAAAATCTGGTTGGCCGATGGACAGATTGATCGGGTCTTTGAGTGAGCGAGCTAGCTCGAATACTTTGCGAATACCGCTGCTGTCAATTGAGAGGCTACGTTGGGAAATCCAAGATGTCATAGGTGTTTGTTGTGTATGAGTATTGGCTATTTATTGGTCGTGATCACTAGCCGAGGTTGTTGCCAGTTCATGTGTCGAGCACTGTCGGTGGTATGCTGGAATCCGTCATCGTCAACATCATACAGAAACAAAGGCGTTTGGCTAGCAACGGCGAGTGCAATTTGTGGAATATCACAGATGCGACTGACATTGAAGAAATAAGGACCGTCTCTGTGTGAACTTGGTAAATGTGTGAGGTGTAATTCAGCAACTCCGTTTTGAAACAAGGTGGCATAAAGTGACACGCCGGCCATGCGTCCGGTTGCCTGCAGTGTTGTTTTGGTTTCGTTGTTATGACCGGTGACCGTTGTGACGGCTTGAATGGCTCGCCGCACATCCCAAACTTGCATCGATTCTAGCGACTCGCCTAATAAATAGAAACGTCGCTGATGTTGCACTTGTTTCTTCTTCGCTTGGTCCCAAATCGTCGGACCGACTCCCCGCGGAGCGACGTAAGCCATCATCACTGAGTTTTTTAGTAACCGTTGCTGTAGTTTTTCGAAATGATCTTCCGAGGATGCATCCTGCGCTACGAAATGCTCACCACGTAACGCGTCACGGTCACCAAAGGCATCTCGATACAACGAGAGAAAATCGTTCCAGCCATTTTGGTCTAATACCGTCAGCTCACAGACTTTGGCCTGGGTCAGTTTCTTGTCATGTACAACATAGAGATTCAGCGGGATCGCCGCTTGGCTTTGAAAAACATAGACCGACATCACCAAACCCTCAGCATAAGAATCCGAGACTCGCTGGGGTTGCAAGGTCACGGGGTTCTGGGGCCAAGCAGCAAAGCTCTTCTCAAGTAACGATTGCTTAAGCGACTTGGTTATTTGCGCTAACTCATTTTGCGAGGTAACCACTGCGGGAGCAGCTGCCGTTGGTACAAAAGATTCGGATATCTCCGTGTTCACTTGGTCGGTTGGCAGTTTGTCAAAGACTTTGAGATCCGTTGGTTCAAACAACTTGTCGGCTTGATTTCGTAGTAAATCGGTTTTTCCGTCTTTAAGGTAGTAATTGAACCAGCGAAACGCATGTACACGCAGTTCCTGTGTGTCTTTATGAGGCCCCGATGTGATGTGCAACGAAAATTTGTCACTTGCGTCAAGAAGATCGTAGACCTGCGATACTTTCCTAAAAGTCCGGTAGACCCCATCAAGTGGAAAGATGCGATCGTTATCGGTGTTACTGAGTAGCAGTGGCCGCGGGGCTACTAGTGCCGCAACCAGCGGGTAGTCCCATTGATAGGTGTTTACCATAAACATGCAGTCACAATGACCTTCGACTGTGCCATCGACTACGTGATTACGCAGGTCGGTTGTACCGGCCACCGGCACCGCTACTTTGATCCGTTCGTCCAGTGCAGCGATCCACCAGCTATACGCCCCACCGCCGCTACGGCCCGTGACGCCTAAACGGTCACCGTCGACTTCGGGTCGCGATTGCAAATAATCTAACGCGCGAATGCAATTCCAGGCTTCTACTCCAGCAGGCGTGTAACCTCGGTTTAGCCACCACCATTTATCGTAGCGATAGGTTCCGTGGTGTATTCCCTCGATTTCTCCGAGTTGCAGCGTATCAATGGTTAGGCAAACATATCCATTGCGGGCGAACCACGCGCCGTGATGTTGATAATGCGCTTTGGCACCGTAGGCCACTCCGTTAATCTTGACTTGACCGTGGCCGCACACATATAGAATCGCCGGTAATTTATTGTCGACTTCATGGGGCACATAAAGATTGCCCGTCACATACAGACCGGGGCGTGACTGAAAGTGTATATTCTCTACTCGGAACGATTCATGTTTCGTCGTGCCGGTGATTACCGCATTGAGTGGCGTCTTTTGGGGAAAAGGATTGAGTCCCAGCATATCTTTGAGTTGGGTCAGGTGTATTTCGCGTTGTCTGAGCCAATCTTCCTTCGTTTCAATACCTGCTAGCCAGCGGTCTTCGATCGCAGAAGTTTGTTGCGCAAAGTACTTGGCAATCATGGTATCGCCGCGGGACGTGTCGAGGGTTGACTCTTGGGCGGAGACAGGTGGTAAAGCGGTAAAGTAGAACAGCGTCAGGCATAAGAGTGTGCGCATCAAATCAATTCCAAATATCAGATAATGTTTAGTGCAACTATCCGTATTGTAAACAATTTGGTGCCCGCTCGCCTATGAAAGAGACTGCGGAACAGAGGCTTATCGTACGCGGCAGCGGAATGTGATGCTGCCAGATTCGCCGACGGCGAGAGGCTCGGTGATTTCCCAGCGGAGGATCAATGATTCTAGCACGGTATCATTAGCGAAGAATTTGCCAGCAACATCGCACGATTGTGTATCCTCGATATAGACTAGACGTCGACTGAGGTGATCGACAATCGTGACATTACTGACGGGTTGGTCGCCAACGTTTTTGAACGCGATCATGAATTCGAGTTCGTCGCCAGGAAGTGCAGTTAGGTTCGACGAAGTCTTGATGATTTCTAAGCGGCTCTTACCCTCAGCAAGCTCGTAATGATACGTCGATCGCATTTGGTTATGCCCAGTCACTTTGTAGGGCATAAAGTCTTTGACGTAGATTTTGACAGTTTCTTCGTCTGTCGCCGTGATGGCCGTTGTGTTCTGCATGCTCAAGCGGGCCTCTTGTGAGTTCTGGATACGTACTCGAGTGTTGAGTAGCAATCCGTTTTCGGGCTTTTGACGCTGGCTGCCTTCGAGGCTGGCAATGCGATACTCAACATCGCGAGCTTTAGATTCGTCGCGATACAGCCCCGTTCTGCGGTTGCTGATATTTCGCCCCGCTTGTAGGCGTTGTAAAACTTGCTCGCTACCTAGGTTCTCTTGGGAGGCGGCAATTTTCAAGGGATTGTCTACTCCTGAAGCGTGATCACGGTGTAGGTATTGGGAGGCGCCGCCAATATGACGTACTGATGAAAATCGAGGGGCGTAGATCGGGATTTGGTTTGTCGGTTGAATGGCGATTTTCCCATCGCGAGTGGTGTAATGGACGATCGTGTCTTCTTCGTCCAGGTTATGGATGCTGTGGTCCGGAGCTACGTTTACTTGTTGCCGAGAGTCGCCGCCCTGATAGACATACT
>DTSG01000261.1 GCA_012965455.1 Planctomycetaceae bacterium
AGTCAAAACTAGTTTATCGACCTTCAACACGCTAAACGCGTTTAGGTCCGAAAATGACGAGACATCCACTCGGCTAATATTCCGAGCGCTTTTGTAAACGTTAGCGTCATGTTCCTTGGTCGTGATCAGAGCGCTTTTGCCGCTTAGATCGAGCTTGCCAAGTAACTCAGCCATTGTTCGAGTTTTGGGTTCATCCATTGCCAATCCATCGAGAATTAGGATTTCACCATCTTGAATTTTCGACGCGATCGCCATGCGTGTTGCAGAGCGGACAGCCTTGGCCGGCAAGCGGTAGTAAAAGTTACGTTGCTTCTTAGCGAAAATATGACCACCACCACGACGGACACCACTGGTGCGATGACCCGCTCGAGCGTTACCCGTACCCTTCTGGCGGTACATCTTACGACGTGAACCAGCAACTTCTGCGCGCGATTTGGTCGCGGCACTACCTTGACGATCGTTGGCCTGATACATCAGAACAACATCATGCAGCAGTTGTTTGTTAATCTTCGGAGCGAGCTGGTCTGTATCGATATCGACACTGCCTGTTACATCACCCGATGTGTTATATACGTCTAACGTTGCCATTTTCACGCCCTTTGCAGGCTTACTGTTTATTGTTGTTATCTTTTATTGTCGTGTTCGTTTTGTGTACTCGTGAACACAACCTGCTGTCAAATACTACTAAACTAACCAACGTGATTAGTGCCACTGACAACAACGTATCCACCATTAGGACCTGGTACAGAACCACGCACTAGTAACAAATTGTTGTCTTCATCGACTCGAACCAAATCTAGGTTTCGAGATGTAACTCGAGTACTACCAAACTGCCCCGCCATTCGCTTTCCTTTGAAAACGCGACTTGGAGCAGCACTCATTCCGGTACCACCAGCGTGGCGGTGACATTTTGTCACACCATGCGTAGCACGTTGACCGGAGAAATTATGTCGCTTCATAACACCAGCGAAACCACGACCCTTGCTGAGGCCAGAAACGTCAACCGATGTTACTTCCGCCAGGTCTGCCACGGTGACTTCTTGGCCAACTTCATAGCCTTCCGCTGATCCCCGCAGCTCGCGAATGAACTTCTTGGGTTCACATTCAGCTTTAACCGCTGCTTCAATCCCAGCATCAGCTTGACGCTGCGAACGCTTGCTAGCCAATTTGTTGCTCACATGACCGCGCTCACTGCGGCGGGCTTGGCTTTGATTTCGACGTTCACCCTGAGGACGCTTTTTATCTTCATATCCCAATTGAATGGCTTCATAGCCATCGCATTGTTCTGTTCGAATCTGCAGTACATGACAGGGCCCGGCTTCAATTACCGTTACAGGGATTGCGATCCCACTCTCGTCGTATATCTGTGTCATACCAACCTTACGGCCGAGTATTCCTTTAGTCATCGCTTTGTCCTCATGGTGTCTACCTCTAGGACTGTTAGACCCCACTGATTTAGTGAGGATAACAAGTTACCTAGAAAGGCTTCCGTCCATATAATTTATTGTCTCGATTATTTTGTTTTAAGATGTGCTTAAAAAGCGACATCCAAAAAATTAACTTAACACATTGCTGATGCTGGCGAAAACTCGACCAACATCAAAACTACATTCTATTGAGCTGAAGATTTGATTTTGATATCAACACCAGCTGGTAAGTTCAACTTGTTTAAAGCATCAATCGTCTTGGATGTTGCTTCAACAATATCGATGATTCGCTTGTGTGTGCGAATTTCAAACTGCTGACGTGATTTTTTGTTGACGTGAGGTCCTCGAATGACCGTGTAGCGTTCGATTCGAGTTGGCAAGGGGATGGGTCCGTGAACTTCCGAGTGGGTTCGCTTTGCTGTACCTACAATCTCCTGAGCACTCTGATCCAATATTGCATGGTCATATGCTTCCATTCGAATGCGTAATACTTCAGTTTGCTTAGCCACTGCGGGTGAAACTCCTAGTTATTTGTTCAAATACCCAACTTCAATTGTTAAATATTAGCCTAGTTGTAAAACGAGACTCAACATTTCCTTACGTGCAACACCTTAAATCAAGCAGAGCAAGCCACTGATGCAGTCCCGTTTCAACTTGGAATAGACTGTCAATTTAGGCTTGCCACCGCCTATCAATAAACTGTTGTGTCAAACATTCGATATTACGTCTGTTTTCTAGGATCGTCAACAGCGAGAGTTCTAAAAAAAACTAAATATTTATAGCTGTAAAACGCCTAAACGGTCCATTGTTTACGATCTCTGGCAAGATTCTCATTTAGAACCTAAATTCACTCAAATCTTCTTCCGGAGCAGGCATGTAATTCAGTGGAGCAATGCTACATCCGGCGCGACCTTGACTGAGACTTCGCATCGCACTGGAATAACCAAATAGCTCCTTCAGCGGTGCATGGGCTTCGATTTCAGTTCGATCACCATGTGCCTCGGTAGAAACAATCATGGCACGCCGCTGTTGCAAGTCACCAACAAAATCACCTAAATAGTCGGCTGGCGTGGTAATGGATAATCGCATAATAGGCTCAAGTAGTACAGGTTTACCAGCTTGTAAGCAACGGTCAAAAGCATCTTTCGTAGCAATACGAAACGCAACGTCGTCGGATCCCTCTTCGGCAATTTCTGCGTCAAGTACCGTGACTTTTAAACGCATCAAGGGGAACCCAGCAATAACGCCTCCACCAGAACCGCAATTGCGTAATTGGTCAAATGTTGCTTCTAGGCAATCCGCTGGTAATGCATCAGGGGCGAGTTGATTGACCACAGCCAGCCCGTGGGTCACATCTTCATTGGGCTCCATGCGGATCGTTATTCGAGCATATTTTTGCACCCCGTTCATCAAACGATTGCATTCGCCAGTGACTTCCACTTTGTTGGCAATCGTTTCGCGGTAACTAACCTGTGGTTTGTGAAAACGGACGTTTAATTTGAACTCTCGCAATAAGCGATTTTTTACTACTTCTAAATGCAACTCGCCCATTCCACGCAACAATGTTTGCCCAGTATCGCCATGGAAAACTTCGAGCGTCGGGTCCTGTCGCATCAACATTTCGAGCGTATCTTCGAGTTTATCTCGCTCCGTTGTGTTCTCCGGCTCAATCGCCATCGAAATAACCGTTTCTGGAAACTCAATGGATTCCAGTAAAATCGGATCGCTGGCGTCGCATATCGTATCTCCGGTGATGGTGTGCCGTAGTCCCACAATACCGACAATGTCACCTGTTTGGACACTGTCGATTTTTCCCTGCGGGTCTTTTCGCGTGGCATAGATTTGCCACAGTTGAGCAACGTTGTCCTTCTTATCTTTTCCGGGGTTGTAGATTCGCGAATTCGCGGTGATTTGT
>DTSG01000262.1:0-9927 GCA_012965455.1 Planctomycetaceae bacterium
TCGTTCATCGCCGTCGGTAGAACGACGGCGTTGGACCGGTGGTCGACCATCCTCATCGGACAGCAAGCGGCTGGCTGGTACAGATAGGACTGCGGCGGAGGAAAGCAGGGATAGAAATTTGCGTCGTGGAAGTGAAAGAGCCATGATTTAATTCGCATTGGGTTGTACGTTTGTGACAACTCATTATCACGCCTTCATCGGTGTAACGCAAACAAATATGCCAGATAGCACGCGACACTCACATCAGTCGAATTGTTAGATTGCAAAAAGGAGTAAATCGTGGAACAATGGATACACGCGGTGACCATAAACAGGGGGAGTGCAGATTATGATTCGAAAATTCATGTACGTGGTGATTCTGTTCAGTCTCGGTACGGTGGGGGTTGGAGATATTTGGGGTAGCGAGTATGACACACTGGCGCGGCAGTCGCTTAAAAATGCTGGCAATAATCGCAGTGAGATAAGTAAAGCGTTACGTTTAGTTCCGCGCAAACAACAAGAGGGCATGGAATTTCTTGTAGCCTTTATGCCAAATGCCGATCTGCAGTCGTTGTCGGCGCAGTTTCTACTGCAACACGTTGAATATGCTTATAAGGCTTGGCAAGAAGCGGCATGGAGCAAAACTATCTCGAAAGACATTTTTCTAAACAACATTCTGCCGTATTCTAATATTACCGAAACGCGGGAATCGTGGCGGAAAGGGTTTTATGAGCGGTTTCACGCGATTGTCAAAGATTCTCAGACGCCAGGGGAGGCTGCCGTAAAACTCAATCAGGAAATATTCAAAATTACTAATGTAAAATATTCTACCGCTCGCAACCGTCCGGATCAGTCTCCCAGTGAAACGATTGAAAGTGGTCTGGCTTCGTGCAGTGGCCTTTCTGTCATGTTGATTGATGCTTGTCGTAGCGTTGGGGTTCCGGCTCGATTCGTCGGCACACCGTTGTGGAGCAATAAGAGTGGAAATCATTCTTGGGTGGAAGTCTGGAATGGTGGCTGGCATTTTACTGGCGCGTGTGAGCCAGCCGGTGATTATTTGGACCGAGGTTGGTTTCTAGGACGTGCCGCGCAAGCTGATCGTAACAGCCGCTTGCATGCAATTTATGCCGTGAGTTACCGTCCCACGAAACAACGGTTCCCTTTTGGTTGGGCCCCGGAGAAAGATTGGGTGTGGGCAGTGAATGTGACCGATCGATACACACAGATGAAAGAAGAGTTGCCGCCCGGTGTTGTCCGTGTGATGTTTGGCGCCGTCGACAGTGATGGGATACGCGTGTCGGCCGCGATTGAAATTCGGGATACGGCGGGTGAATTGATCTATGAGGGTACGACGAACGACATGCGATTTGACACGAATGACCATTTGAATGTAAAGGTGCAGTTGGCCGAACGGTATGAGATATTGGTGCGTCATGCCGCACATTCAATACGCCGGACAGCTAAATTTGAAAGAGCCGGCGTTTTGACTTTGTTTGAATTCACGGAAAATAAATAACTTCAGGAAAACTCGAGATGCAGAAACTAGTTTGGGCATTGTCAGTGGTGCTCGTTTGCACGGTTGGTGTGGCGGCAGAGGGTTTGTCGAAAGCGGAGGCAGCGCGGGTTTCACGCGAAGTTCTGGCTGAGCACTCGAAACGAGTTTTGGTCGAACGAAAGGGGGAGATGGCTGCAAAGGTCGTTGAACTCGGTGACTTAAAGATGCCATTTTGGTACAAGACGTTTGGCGAAGCGCCAACAAACGGGCGTAGCCTGTATATTTCACTGCATGGAGGAGGCGGAGCCCCGGCTGCAGTTAATGATCAGCAATGGGAAAATCAGAAGCGGCTCTATACGGTCAAAGAAGGTGTATATCTTGTCCCCCGTGCACCGACGAATTCCTGGAATCTTTGGCACCAGGCACACATTGACCGTTTCTTTACTCGCCTGATTGAGAATTTGGTTGTCTTTGAAGGTGTCAACCCGAATCGTGTGTACGTGTTGGGATATTCCGCCGGTGGCGACGGTGTTTACCAGATTGGGCCGCGGATGGCTGATACTTGGGCGGCGGCATCGATGATGGCTGGCCACCCCAATGACGCTAAACCGGATAGCTTATTGAACACACCATTTTCCATTCAGGTTGGCGCATTAGATTCGGCATATAATAGAAACGAAGTTGCTGCACGATGGGGAAAACTACTGGACGACTTGCAAAAGGCATCGCCTGCAGGGTACGAACATTTTACGAAAATACGTGCAGGGAAAGGCCACTGGATGGAACGGGAAGACGCTATGGCAATTCCATGGATGGCAAAATACACGCGGGATCCTTTGCCTCGGCGAATTGTTTGGCTACAGGACGCAGAGACGCACCAACGGTTTTATTGGGTGGCGGTTCGAGGCGAGTCGATCAAGGGGCGCAGTCGGATTGTCGCTAACATAGACGCACAAACTGTGACGATTGAATCCTCTACTGTCCCGGAAGTTGTCATATTACTGAATGATAAAATGTTGGATCTTGATCAGGATGTCACGGTGTTATACCGCGGGAAAACGCTCTACCAAGGGCGGGTGATGCGGCAACGGTCGGTGATCGAAAGAACACTGAACGAACGGGGCGATCCGACAAGCCTGTTTTGTGCTGAGATCGTCGTGAAGATCCCTGAATGAGTTCCGCAATAGGCGACCAGGTTCGCTGCTCACCCCCTTAGTCATTCAATTTTGATGGATTCTAAACCGGGTTCGGGTTTCGGGAACTTGGGAGCCATGTCGCGAAGTGTTTGGGCTATAACGCGCGTGATCACCAAGTTGCGGTATGATTTGTCATCTGCTGGAATGATGTACCACGGGGCGCCGGCGCGATGGCATTGTTTCAATGTGTTGCTGTAGGCGTCCATGTAAAGCGGCCATTGTTTACGGGTTTCCAAATCGGAAACTGAGAACTTCCAATGCTTGCTGGGGTTGTCCAAGCGGTCCTGAAATCTGCGCTTTTGCTCATCCTTTGATATGTGCAAATAGAATTTCAGAATAGTCGTGCCGTGTTGATTGAGAGTGTGTTCAAATTGGTTGATTTGCACATAACGATCGTTGCAGGCGTCAGTGTCGATGATGCCGAGCACTTGTGTTGCGATTACATCCTCATAGTGTGAGCGATTGAAAATGGAGACCATGCCGCGTTTGGGGGCATGGGGGTGAATCCGCCAGAGAAAATCGTGGTCCAATTCCTCTTTGGTCGGACGTTTGAAGGATGCAACTCGTACGCCCTGCGGATTCACGCCTTTAAAGACCCTACGAATCGTGCCGTCCTTGCCACCCGCATCTAACGCTTGGAATACGACGAGGAGGCTGTCAGTGGATTGGGCGTACAATACACGCTGCAGCGCAACAAGCTCTTTTCGTAACGCTCTAAATTCGGCCTGAGCATCAGCGCGGAGGGGACTATCAACGGGCGGTGTCGTCAAAATTGATTCTAGCGACCGAAAGGAGTGAGGATCGAATTGGTGTCGATTTGGCATTTTAGCTACGTGCGGATAAGGTGTATGGATGAAGTGTGTATTGTGTATTTGAAATTGTAACGAGTTGAAAGTCAATTAAGGCGTCACGATGGATGGTTTGGACTTCGAGAAGGCATGCCGTTCCCTACGGCGGCGTGATGCAGTAATGCGTAAGGCGATCAACCTAGTTGGGCCGTGTAGGTTTGAGGTGGACCGCAACGGTTTTCGGATGCTCGTCCGTAGTATCGTGGGGCAGCAGTTATCGACGTCTGCAGCGGCTACCATTTGGCGGCGGTTTATAGAACTTAACGGTGGGCGTCGTGTATCGGCAGGGAAGACGTTATTATTCAGCGCAGCTCAGCTACGGGCAATCGGCTTTTCGGCAGCGAAGTGTCGAGCGGTACTTAGCATTGCGAAAAGTGTCATTGATGGTGACGTCCACCTGGCCGAGTTGAGCCGTCTTAGCGATGAGCAGGTGACTGCCGAGTTAATAAAATTGAGGGGTGTTGGACCCTGGACGGCGCAGATGTATTTGATGTTTTCGCTGGGGAGAGCGGATGTATTTCCAACCGGCGACTTAGGGATTGTTAATGCAGTTACAGCGCTCTACAAGTTCAACAACCGCGCAACAGAAACTGAAATGCTTGAAATTGCGGAGTCCTGGCGCCCGTATCGAACAATTGCGTCGTGGTATCTTTGGCAAGCGCTTGATATTGTGCGACAAGGCGATTGGTGAGTGTTGTCGCGTTAGTGTAAAACGTTCGCTCGTTGAGAGGTAGCTTGGGGTACACTTTAAAGATGAGAGGGTTAGAAAACGCGACCTCCAGACACACAAAATGCAGAAAACGCAAAAATCGGAATTTATCGCTTTTGATTTAGAAACAACTGGGATCAGTTCGTTTGTGGACCGAATTGTGGATATTGGTGCGGTTCGATTTTGTCCGGCCGAATCGCGCTTCGATACATTTGAACAATTGGTCAATCCTGAGCAAGCAATTCCGCCGGTGGTTACGGCTATCCATGGCATCACGGACAAAGATGTGTTAGACCAGCCGGTCATCGACGAAGTTCTTCCCGCTTTTGATGATTTCATTGGTAGTAGGGACACGGTGTTAGTAGCTCATAATGCGCCTTTTGACTGCAGTTTTCTCGCCGCTGCCTATACGGCGTGCGACCGACGGCCCCCGAACAACCGAATCATATGTTCGCTCAGATTGTTTCGCTTAGCGTTTCCCCATTTCAAAGATTATAAACTTGAAACAATTGGGAGGAACCTTGGATTGATCAATAACGAGGAGCATCGCGGTTTGGCAGATTCACTGCTACTAATGCGGTGTTTGACTTTGGCTTTGGAGTTTTTACCTCAATTCGAATTTCTCGACAATCTCATCACTGGGTCGAATGTCTATCGCTTTACCGACTATTCTTCGGTTGACGTTCCGCCGCCCCAAGAGTTCGACAAATTACAACTTGCCATTGAAGGTGAGTGCACGCTAGAAATCCGGTATGGTGAGTTTCCTGGGGCACCGCGGTTGATTACGCCGAAAAAGATCTTCCGACAAAATAATGCTTACTACGTCAAAGCGCACTGTCACAACGACAATTTTGAAAAAACATTTCGACTCGATCGTATCGCAAGCTACACGGTGGTGGGCAAATGATATCGAGAGCTGTGTTCAGCGATCATGCGATCTTCCGCTGAAATCTAAAACTCCAGTTCAGCAAGATAGATGTTGGTCATTGGTTTTCCTTCGTCATCTTTCTCGTGACTCGAGTAATAGGAGACGAGGACGCATCCCGGGCATAGTTGAATCATACTGGGGTAAGAACAGTCGCCACCGGCGGGCAGTTCGCAGAGGTTCTCGAGTTTGCCGTCGACGAGTGTGCAGATAACCATTTTGGATACACCGTTGACTATATTACGACCAGCAACCAGCGTATGGTCGCCAAAGCGACCTATGAACGGTCCGCCGATATAGCGATCAAGCTCCTGACGCGTGGTGACTTGGAAATTTGCAGAGAGAGTAATTAACTCAGCCGTGCCCCGACCGCGGCGAGCTATGGCTGTGATAGTACCGGAGTCGTCGAACATGAATGCCGTTTCATCTCCATCCTTCTCTTGGAATGTGCCAACCGGTAAAAACCGCCTGCCGTCTTCACTGGCTAGAATTTGCGACTGTAATAATTTCGCTCGTTCACGGAGTGTCGCGACTTCCGCAAAATCGCGAGTGCGGCGACCGCACATGTAGACGCGGTTATTGTTGGTGGCCGTCCTCCAGACATAATGACCGTACGTCCCCTCGAGCATAAACGATGAAGACCATTGTTTCCCATCTTTTGTACGTACTCCGTAGCCGACCATCTGATTAATATTGCGGAGCTGTGGCTGGTTGGGCCCACAGTACCACGTTCCAGTGTAGACGAACAATTGTCCGTTTAGATGCGCGAAGTGCGGGTCACGCGTATCACGATTCTTTACCGAAAACGAATGTACTTGAGACCAGTGTTTTCCTGATGAGCTTGTGAGCACGACGATTCGGCTAGTCGGGAAAACCATATGTCCGTCCGGGCAACTTCGAAACGTAAGATAGATGTTCCCCTTGAACCATGTAAGATCCGTGAATGCGTTATGCTCGCCGTTATTGAACACGGAACGTACATTTTTCACGGACACGTCAACTGCTTGCGTCTCGGCAACAACTGTGGAAAAGAATCCGATAACGATCAAAAATAGGGAAAACTTCTTCACGGATCTGTGATGTTCGTGGGGCATGTTTTTTATGGCTCTACTATAATCTCGGATTGCATAGGGTTAGGATGAAATTCGTACCCCATTTATAACGTATCGTTGTCCCGCCCGGAGCTAAAGGGAAGTATGTATTTCTCTAAATGCGGGCCACTGGTAGAAAACTTTGGTACGGTCCGCAAAAAACGCCGCGACCAATCCAAAGATTTTAGACGTTACGGTAACATTTGTGCTGTCGATCGTCAGGCGTGGTTTTATAAACAGGCATATCACCTATGAACAACTTTAGTTTGCTGGGCGGAATCGCTGATATCGGCGCGCTAGATTGGTTCGTATGCCTCGGCTATTTACTGTTGGTCGTGTCATTGGGGTTATGGTTTTCGCACGACCAGTCATCCAACGATGATTTCTTTCTCGGTGGTCGAAATATGCATTGGATGCCAGTGGGTCTGTCGTTGTTCGCGACCACAATGAGTTCGAATTCGTTTGTGGGGTTACCGGCCGAGGGAGCTTTCGGGAATTATCATCAATTATTGGCGATTCTATTTATTCCATTTGTGATTATTCCGATTGTGTGCTATTGGTTTATTCCATTCTATAAGAGGATGGGGTCCGTGAGCCTGTATGAATACCTGGAGCGTCGTTTTAACCGTAAGGTAAGGCTGTTCGCGAGTGGAGTGTTCATGTTCTATTCTGCTGGATGGATGGCGACGATGTTGCTCGCGGTTTCGCGCATATTAGAAGTAGTACTGGAAACGGATTCCAGTACTGATGTAATCCTAATGATTGTTGTGGTGGGTGCATTGGCAACGTTGTACACTGCGGTGGGCGGTGTGAAAGCCGTCATCTGGACGGACACGATTCAGGCCTTCGCTCTGGGTGGGGGTTTATTTGTGTTGCTCTTCTACATAGTTTCACAAATTGATGGTGGCTGGTCAGGGATGTTTGCCCGCGGTATGGAAGCCGATAAGTTTGAAATGTTCGCGACGAGCGGCGGTTGGGGCGAACGTAATGTTTACTCGGCGTGTGCTTACGGCTTTGTCATCTATTTGGGAGGGCAAATTGCAACCTATGGTGGGTTTCAACGATACGTGACGGTCGATACGATTTCCGATGCAAGGCGCAGCCTTTATGTAAAGGGTTTGTTTACATTATTCGCCTGCACGTTGTTTTTTCTTGTAGGCACGGCGTTGTACGTGTTTTATCAGCAGTCGACAGAGACGTTGGAATTGTTTGATGTAATGGCCGTAGGAAAGGCGAAGGACCAGCTTTTACCTCATTTTGTTGTGTACTACGCCAAAGGGTTTGGAATGACGGGCCTTCTTTTAGCAGGGCTGTTTGCCGCAGCGATGAGTAGTTTAGATAGTGGCATCAATAGTATGACCGCGTCATTCGTAACGGATTGGCGAAACGGTAAAGAGGTTGGTGTTACGGCAAATCGAATTATCACGTTTGTTTTTGGTGTGATTGTGACTACGGCGGCCGTCATTTTGGTGCATGTGGATTCTCCCGTGTTTGACATTTTGCTAGCCATTGCTGGAGCATCCTTCGGATTGTTGTTATCCGTACTGCTTTTAGGAATGTTTTGTTCCCGCGCAAATGTGGTGGGGGTCAGTGCCGGAATGACTGCCGGCGTGGCTGTGTTCTGTTTTATACGACTGTACACTAAGTTTGCTTCGGACGATGCTCTTCGGTGGCTTGGCAGTTTTGCAGAGATCAAGAATAACACATGGTGGGACGGTCTCTTCACGACGGTATCGGCACTAGCGGTTGGATTGTGTGTGAGTTACCTGACGAAGCCGCCGCCTGCTGAGAAGTTGGGTGATCTTTTGTTGCTCGCCGAGCGACGCTCACATCAGAAGCGATGCATGAAGAATATTCGTTGAACGAAAGAATGATACACAAGATGCCTAATGTTCTGGAAGTGTTTACGGATTTCGTATGTCCGTGGTGTTATCTCGCTGAGCAGCAACTGCAAGAGGCAGTGCGCGATATCGATGTGACGCTGAAATATGTCTATTTTCCGTTGCACCCCGAAACCTCCGCTGAAGGGATGACGCTGGAGAAGTTGTTTGCGGGCCGCGGCATAGATGTTGCTAGCAGCCAGAAACAACTTGGCACGATGATGCGTGACGCAGGGTTAGATTATGGGCCGCGAACACATACCTATAATAGTAGCCCCGCTCAGCAATTGGCCAAATACATTGAATTGCTTGATACTGGTGAGGGCGCAGGACAGGGTAAGCAATTCAGAGCGGGTGTGTTTTTGGCGTATTTCGCACGTGGGGAGAATATTTCGAAGCCTGAAGTATTGCAAGCAATATGTCAGCAGATTGGCATGGTAGGGTTGGAAATTGAAAAGGCTCTTTCCGACTCGATCGCAGCTGATGCGGTCGGTGATGACTGGGCGTACTGTCGGAAAATGAATGTTACCGGTGTGCCAGCATTTCGTTTTGGCGAACAATGGGTACACGGATGTCGAGGTGTTGACGCTCTTGAGGCGTTAATTCGGGTAGAGCGGGCAGAGTAAAATTGTTACGATTTAGAACATGAGAGATCTTTTCAAATTAAATGGCCGCGGCGCTGTGAATGTGACTTGGACGTTGCTGCTGTTTGGCAGTGTATTGATTCAGTCGCAGGTAGGTTTGGCCGCGGAATTTGAGCCGAGCAAAGAGTTTCTCCAATATTGTGGAGCCTGCCATGGGAAAAACGGCGACGGCCAAGGCGAGGCTGGGCGGTATTTGTATCCCAAGCCTCGAGATTTACTTAATGGACAATTTCGTTTGGCGACCTCTGATAACATGATCGCCTCGACAGATGATATTAAACTGGTTTTGCTAAATGGCGTGCCAAACACTTCGATGCAGAGTTGGAAGCAACTTAGTGCCGGATTGATCGACCGCTTGGTGGCTGAAGTTCAACAAATGCAAATTCATGGGGCTCGGCAACGGGTGACGTTGGTATTGAAAGAGGATGGATTGCTTGTTGACAATGATGGCAACTTGAATTCCGAGGGCCAACAGGTGGTTGCGGATTATACGACTCAACAAACAGTACCAGCCCAACGTTGGGTTGCTCCGGCAACATTGACGAGTAGCCCTAGCGTCTTAGAGGATGGTCGCAAAATATATTTGAAACAGAACTGCCATAAGTGCCACGGTAACGAAGGGGCAGGCAGTTTTGGTGTGGATCTAGTTGATGATAAAGGATTTCCAACGTTCGCTCGAGATTTGATTCGCGATCCGTACAAGGCTGGAAGCCAATTCGTCGCCGTGGCTCGAGTTATTCGCTTAGGTATGCCTGGTACGGTGATGCCTAGCAGCGGGGCGTTGAGTGACGCCGAACTCGCAAAACTGACACATTATGTTAAGTCTCTCGCCAAGTCGCCGCCACGACGATTGGGCAATATTCAACGGTATCATCGCGCCATAGGTTTTCGGCAGTAAATGGCGACAGTCGAAGATTCAGCATAATCAGAGACTGTGGGAGTTCGTAGTGAAACTCCCAACTTAATCGGAGCTAATTTGCTCCTATAAATAGCCAAATTAACATTTTATGATTTCGCTATTTTGGTTACAATTTGTGCGAATTTGTATATTTTGTGTTGACGGAGACGCCAATAGTTACAACGGAGGTAACGATGGCTGGTGAAGGATTCACCATATTACATGCTTCAGACTTTCAACTGGACGTTCCACTGGGTGGATT
>DTSG01000262.1:9954-11817 GCA_012965455.1 Planctomycetaceae bacterium
ACCCGAAGTCGCTGCGCTGCAAGTGTTTGACTTAGCAATAGAGCATCAGGTCGACATGGTTGCGTTGACTGGCAATCTTTTGTGTCCTGAGAAATCAAGCGCACGCTCCCTGTCGTTCCTCTCAGGACAATTCCAGCGGATGCACGAACACGGCATTCCCGTGGTTTGGGCAACTGGCGCTAGTGATCCCTTAGACGCTTGGCCAACCTCAATGACCTGGCCAGATTCATCGATCCGTTTTGACCGTGGCAGTGTCGACCGGAGGGTTATGACGTTAGGTGGAATGGATATTGAAGTGCTAGGATGTGGTAGCGACGCCGCCGGAAATATTCATCCCAAATGGTTCGATGGTTTGTCCCGGGGCGAACATCAGTTGGTGATTGGCGGTGGAACGGTCGATTCGTTCAAGAAGCTCGAAGCGGCCGAGCTTTGGTTACTTGGTGGTCGTAGCTACGCGGAACATCTGGTGGATGGGAATGCAAACATATTTTATGCGGGAGTTCCGCAAGGACGGTGCTTGGCCGATAGTGGACCGCGCGGCGCGCAGTTAATCCACGTCTGCGAACAAGTGGAACGTACGAAGCTAGATTGTTCAGCGATCCACTATGAGAATATAAATCTTGACGCGGGGTCGATTAACGATCTCGACGATTTAGAATTGAAATTATGCGAATATGCCGAAACATATAGTTGGAAATCTGATCGTATCAATCTCGTTCAATGGGACGTAAATTGCAAACAATCGACCAATGCCTTTCATGATACGAACACAGATTTTATGCAGTGGCAACACAAATTTGGCCAACAGTCAATGTCATCGTCCTCGTCGGTGTTTACCCTTGGTGTCAACGTTCATTATGGACAAGACAGCGCCGTTGCAACTGATGGCGAGGACCTGTTGGGCGACTATTTGTTTGCGCTTCAATCGCTGAGAGAAAACGGTTGGTCGCAAATGAAGTTAGCTGGCACCGAAGATTTAGAGGAGGTGACCGATGGCTGGGTACGCGTTGCAGAAGATCTTGAGGGACTGCGTACACTCGACGATGCAGCACAATTAGGCGAACTGTTGCTCGGGGGTTATGCTAACGCGCCGCCGGAACCCCCAACCGATACCATTATAGAACCGGAGGCTGCCTGAAATGTTGATCCGCAGCCTTAACGTGGAAAAATATGGTGTTTGCCAAAACACGGTGATTAGTGATATCAATGACGACCTAGTGGTTGTGTACGGCCCGAACGAGGCGGGTAAGACTACGTGTATGGAGTTCATTCGAGGCGTGTTCTACGGGCTAGCGAATGATGGGCGCGAAAAATACGTCCGTGGGAATGCCGAGGATGTTTTCGGAGGTTCGATCTCAATTGAAAGCGTCGATGGACAATCCTGGGTCGTGTCACGAGAATTGGCTACTGCTGACGGGATCCCGAAGGAAAAGTTGGATGTACTCATCGGTGGGCAATTGCATTCAGCCGCTACGATGAATCGCGAGTTGCTCAAAGGTGTGGACCATGACATCTTTCGAAATGTTTTCACCGTCGGATTGGATGAATTGCAACATCTCAACACCCTTAATGCGACGGAGGCAGCGGAATTTCTCTATGAAATGACGACAGGCATGGATCGCGTCTCGCTGGGAGAAGTTTTGCGTGGCGTCACGCAAACACGACGTTCCATTTTTGACCGGAATCATGAAGGTTCCGAGATCAGCCGATTAGAACTGCGAGTTATGCAACTTGACAAGCAGATTCACAGTGATTTACGGCAGCTCGAATCTTGGTCTCAATTGCGCAATGAATTGCGTTCGGGGAAACAAGATATTGAGCGGATTGCTGTTGAATCCCATGCCATCCAACGCAGTGCGAATC
>DTSG01000263.1 GCA_012965455.1 Planctomycetaceae bacterium
CGGTAGTGCAGATTGGCGCGGTGGCTATATTTCGGAATGTCACCAGGTACCCAATGTGAGCCATTGTCACTAGTCACGATCAGTAACGTGTTCTCCAGATGCCCCCCCGACTTTAACGCGGACACGATTTCACCGATCACATGATCACATTGGTTCACAAAATCACCGTAGTAACCTGCTTTCGCTTTTCCTTTGAAATCTGCAGTTGGCACCCACGGAGTATGCGGAGCCGACAGCGGGAAATAGAGAAAGAACGGTTTCTTCCCATCCTGCTCATCAATCCAAGACACCGCTTTTTCCGTCACAAACGGCAATACGTCAATGTGCTTGAAATCTGGGGCTGCATCCCCGCCGCGCCACATACCGCCACCGTTTTGCCTTCGATGAGCTGATTTCTTCACCATACCAGTTGGCAGAGTTATCGGTTTTTCGTTCTCGACAAAGACATACGGATTCATATCAAGTGATGCAGGAATGCCATAGAAATAATCAAAACCCAACGCATTAGGTCCGGGAGCCAGCGGTTTAAAATAGTCGACCGCATGCGGATGTGCTTTCGGTAACACGACGTTCGCTGCTGGATAGTCCTTGGCAGCGAGATCGGGTAGCTGAAAACCTAAATGCCACTTGCCCACGCAAGCAGTGTTGTAGCCTTGAGCTTTCAATAAACTCGCCACGGTCGCTCGTTTAGGCGAGATAAGCAAGCGACTGTAGCCCCACCCTACTCCACTCTTGAGTCTTCCCCGCCATGCATAGCGACCAGTCAACACTCCATAGCGAGTCGGCGAGCAGACGGCTGATGGTGAATGGGCATCCGTAAATCGCATTCCCCCTGTGGCGATCGCATCCATATGAGGCGTGGGGATCTTGCTATCGGAGTTATAGCACCCCAAGTCCCCCGAGCCGAGGTCATCGGCCATGATGAAAACTATGTTGGGACTCTTTGTCGGCCGCTTCGTTTCGCCCCACGCAGCGCTACAAAACAAACAACCCAAAATCCAGATCGTTACTATTCTTCCAATTATCGTCATCACAATCTCCGTTTACAAGACACGTTTACATTACTCGTCTGTTGAATCTTTCACATCCGTTACATCATCTGCACCACTAACTGGTACCTGTACTGGGCTCGCAAGATAGGCAATCAGATTTCTTATCTGCTCGTCCGTTAAATCCTTGAGCAAGTTCTCGGGCATCAAAGATTGTTTCGATTTGCGAATCTTATCAACCTCGGATACCGGTAGTCGTATTTGTTCTTTATCGGTTTGAACCATCAATACCTGTTCTGACTCCAGCGTAACAACACCCGTCAATACGCGTCCCGCAACAGTCTCAATCACACTAACTTGGAACCCTGTCGCAACAACGGCACTAGGCGTCACTACGTTTTGTAAAGCATAATCGATATTCGCTCGTCCCGAACCCGTTAAATCAGGTCCAATTTTTTCACCATCGCCAAATAACTTATGGCAGCTTGCGCATCGTTGTTTATAAGTGGCTCTTCCTTGGCTCAAGTCTGGAGGCACATCGCTCTGAGTTACTAGCATTGCCTTAATCAGTGAGATTTTTTTTAACTGTTCTTCACTGCTAATCTGCACCGCTCCCCACAGTTCCGACAACTTCTCTGTTAACTCAGCACTATTAATATTTGAAATCTGCCGTGCTTGTTGAGGCGTAACATGTTCTCGCGGCACACGCCCTGTTTCAAGTGCAGCTAACAACTCGTATGCATAATCCTCTCGTGAGCTAAGTGTGTCGATAACAGCATTTTTTAGAGGCTTATCTAGCGATGCATATTTGCCGAGTAACAATTTGGGGGTTTGCACATGGTCGAAACGCCTCAAACCACGAATCGCTGCCATCTGCACTGCACGATCACCAATCATCCCTTGCAGCAACTCGGGGATTTTCAATTCACTTCCTACTCCTTCGCCCGCCACGGACACCAAAGAGTTAACCGCGGTGGTCCGTACTTCTGCAGCCAAGTCCTTGTCACTGGCAACGCTAACGAGTTGTGCCAGCGCCACGCCGTCTCCAAACACAGCGCCTACTTGTTGCACCAACTGTCGTCCTTTTTCGTTTCCAGAGGCTTTGACCAAGTCCGCAAAAGATCGCCACGATTTTGGCATTTCCATCTGCCGTTGACCACGCACACCAACACCGAGACCAACCAACATTGGCAAAACTTCTTGCGACTGCGTTTTATTGAACATCGCTTGCTGCCGCACCATGATCACCATCAGCTTTTCAAAATCACCAGCGTAACTCACCGCGCTTACCGTAATCCGCCGCGCGACAAATTCTTGCAACAAAGCCGCATCCGACAACATCGAAAACTGCAACGCTTTATCTGCGTCTTGCAACACAACCGGCTCAATCGCATACCAAATCATCGCCATTAACCGTTCGTCGTGAGCGACAGGTATTTTCTCGACTAATGCAGCGGCGACAGCCCACCGCAAGGCATTGGGAACCTTTGCCATGGCCGCAGCGATGTGCAACCGTACCAGACCGGAGGTTTCTCTGTGTGCGAGGTCAGCCAATGCTGTGGCACAATCTATTTTCGGTACATCATTTTCAAACAACAACCGCACTCCCCACACACGCAGATGCTCATTGGAGTCATTCAACAAATCCTCCAGGACTGCCCCAGACTGCCCCAAGGCGTGCAAACACCACAGAAAGCGCAATTTTCGAGTTGTATCGACTGACTCACGGAATCTATTTTTTAACAATCTCACCGCCGTCGTTAGATCACCATCACCAACCGCGCGTTCTTGCAAAATACGCCGAGCATGACGAACAAACCAATCATTTTTGTGGTTCTGCAAATCAATCAATTCGGGGGTGGACAAGTCTTGCAAATCGAAAGCGGCCAAACGACTTGGCTTGCCATAGGTAATCTTATAAATCCGACCAGACCGCCGATGGATTCCATCACGGTCATGACACTCACCGAGGTCCGTCCAATCCGTCAAGAACACACCTCCATCTGGACCATATTTCAGTTCGACCCCTCTAAACCAATCACTATTGGCAAACAAGAAATCTTGGCCGTGTTCCGCAGTGTAACTACTCCCTGCGCGTCTTAGCGCGTCCATATTGACTCGTTTACCATGCGTGTTGCACATAAACATTTTGCCGCGATATTGTTCTGGCCAGTTGTCACCAAGGTAGATCATCCCCCCGCAGTGACTGTGCCCCCCACCATATTCATCGTGCAGGTTTGGCTCGCCAATTTCCTTACGACTCTCGGACCACAATCCTCCTGCAAAATGCAGGTGGTCCGATGTAGACGTCATCGACACAAATGTATTGGGGTTCAAATGGGACCCGTACATTCGCTCATAACGTGCACCCGGAAGCAAATGCCATAGATGCCCAATGACGTTGTTCGTAAAAAACATCTCGCCATAGTCGTCATAATCAAATCCCCACGGGTTGGTCGTTCCATGGGACACAACTTCAAATATTTTATGCACCGGATGAAACCGCCAAATACTACAGTTCAACGTCGTCCGCTGTTTGTCGCTGGTTCCTGGAGCCCCCACGTGACTTGTCGCTTTGATTCCGTGCCGCCCATAGAGCCAACCATCGGGGCCCCACCGCAAACCATTGACGACGTTATGGCCAACTTCCCGCAGATTAAATCCGTCCAACAATATCTGGGGAGGGCCATCCGGTTGATCATCGCGATCGCCATCTGGAATAAAGATAAGATAGGGAGCGGCAGTACACCAAACTCCGCCAAAGCCGATTTCAATTCCGGTCAGCTGATGGCCGTCATCAAGAAACACCTTCTTTTTATCAAATTGCCCATCTTGATCGGTGTCTTCAAAAATAACAATCCTATCGTAAGCTTCTGCGTTCCATTCAGGATAGGAGTAGTTTTCAATGACCCACAACCGCCCACGATCATCAAACGTAAATGCTAGTGGTTGGTGCACATCAGGTTCACCGGCAAACAAAGAAACATCAAACCCGGCCGGAACTTTCAAGGCCGCCAATGCTTGCAACGGTGGGGGAGGTATGTCCTGAGGGTCCTGCGTATTGATCGCTTGCCGTGGAACCCCATTAGCGCCGGTCGGTGTCTCGGCAATTAACGTGTCAGTTGCCGCGCCACCAAAAAACACGCTAACAACAAGTAACAGGCCAAGACGTCGTCCGCTGGTATTACTGTGTCTCAAAACTCTTACGCCAATATCTAACTTTACGAACTATCAAATTTATGATGGTCATTAAGACCTGCGTGCCAAAGCACCCATTGGATCCCAGGGACACAGCGGTGTTGGTTCGAGATCCCAAGCGGCCAACAGTTCAGCGGGGAGGTATTTTTTATGAATGGCAACTTCAAACATAAACTCATCGAACCACGAATCATTCATCGTGTAAAATCCCTTCTTGCCGTTTTCGTCGCCCCAACTATTTTCCACTCGCCAACGTCGCGCCCGCTGGCCATTTTCATCTTCGATTACATCGACGCCTGTAAACAACATGGCGTGAGTCATCAAGGTTTCGTGGTATTCCAAACGTTCCGCTTTGGTTAACGTCAATTCGGCATCGTACACATCTTCGTACTTAAACAGATCTACATCCCAGACGCCCTCTTTACGGTCCATCATTTTTCCAACGTCGCAACCCATCCATACCGGTTCACCATCAAGCAAGGTTGCCATCGCTAATTGCTTCATCGTTGGCACATCGACATTCAAGTACTTAACAATATCTCCCCCCACTACGTTACCTAAGAATTCGACCGTATATGTATTGTTGTAAGAACTCGTACTACGGGGGTCATTGACGAGGCAAACATAATCCGACGGATCCGTTTGAAAATACCGATTTGCAAATTCGAGCGGCGTCATTTCACCGTCGTTGTGAAACACCTTGTCCTTATCATTCCATTGCCAATCAAATTCCGTGGGCGGGGTTCCTAAGTGAATACACAACATCCGATAAACTTCTTCAAGAATTTTATTCTTGGTCGCTTGCACTTGCTCGCTCGCAATACCCACTTCAAGGCAACTGCGCAATTCCAAGGCTCCTTTGCGCAAGCGAGCCAGCAACTGTTCATTCATTTTACGTGTCGCACTTGAACTTTGCGTTTCTGGCATTGCGTACTTGGGCACGATGCCGTGCTTGCGAATAATATTGACGAACATGTTCCATTGACCACCGTCATCCAGCGGGCACTCCAATAGAAATGCAACTGTACGGTCGTCAATTTCGCGATCCGCGGTTTCAATCATCGCTTCTAAAAAATAGTTGGCACGTTCAAACTTATCCCAAAACAACGTGTAATTTTGACTGAACTCAAATTTCTTTAGATTCAGTGCCTCCATCGCTGCTGGGCGAAACAAGTTCAATCCTGCAAACAGCCAACATCGTCCACTCTGCTTTTGGTTAGTAACCTTCCAGCTATCTAAAAGATTAGAAAACGAATGGTCGGTAGCCGCGACGACACTATGGTTGCGTGATATAAGATCGATGCCGTTCCTAGTGACAGCATTCTGCATAAGCTGAGCTGTAGGATGGCTATTAAAATCTGCTCGAAGCTGAGCGATATATTCATCGGTAAGTCGGTTGTCGGTCGTTGTTTCAGGTGTCGGTGCAATCGCCATGCAAAAGGTGCCTTATTCGATGCCAGAGTTTTTCAGGAACTGTTGGTTAGTTAACAAAGATAGCTTCATTCTAAACTATTTTAGCGAGTTTTGTATGAATGGACGAGTAGTACTCATAGGCCATTACCTTACGTAACATAGCCCGTTTTGATAAATTAGAAACAGTTGCGACAAACTTCCTTTTCTCGAGTAAAACCCGTGCGTTGTTCATCCTGCCTCCTGCTTGCCGTGTTGTCCTTGTTGTCTGGAGGATGTTCCGAACAAACCACCGGCACTGGACAACCCGCTACCGGCAGCTCGCATCAACTACGATTAGCCACCACAACTAGCACTCGAGATTCCGGGCTTCTCGATGAACTCATCCCCAAATTCCAAGCGAAATATAATTGCCAAGTGACTGTCATCGCCGTTGGAACCGGAGCGGCTCTTAAACTGGGTCAACGTGGTGAAGTCGACGTTCTCATTGTCCACGCCCCAGCAGCAGAACAAGCGTTTATGCGTGCTGGCCATGGTGTGACTCATCAACCGTTCATGGAAAACTATTTCGTAATCCTTGGGCCGGCGCATGACCCAGCCAACATCAAGGACAAACCTCCAACAGAGGCATTCCAACGCATCGCCAACCGATATGGGTTTGCCTCTCGCGGAGACGATAGTGGAACGCACAAAAAAGAACTCGGTCTCTGGAAAGCTCTCGGTTCGAAACCCCCTACCATGAATTATCTTGAAACCGGACAAGGTATGGCCAACACACTTTTAATCGCCGAGGAAAAGCAAGCGTACGTGCTAACTGATCGAGCAACCTACTTACGTTTCAACGAACGACTTACGTTGGTACCACTTACATCTCCACACCCTGCCTTAAAGAATCGGTATAGTGTCATTACCGTAGCGCCCACAAAAAACGATATGATAAATCAGCGGCAAGCAACTCAACTAGCCGAGTTCCTCGTCATGTCCGAGGCCCAAAAAACCATCTCGGAATATAAAATCCAAAACCAAATTTTATTCAGCCCACTGACACCCCGCACCAAGTAATCTAACCCCTTATCAAATTCCAACACCTCTAACATTTAGCCCACGTATTTCATGGAATTCATCTGGAACGGTATCGTCGAAGCGCTCAAGTTGATCCTAGCGGGTGACCCGCAGGTTTTGGACGCGGCGTGGCGCAGCATCTGGATTTCAACTACCGCCGTAGCGTTGGCCGCCGTGGTCGGAATTGCGATTGGTTGTTTGCTGGCTCGAGCGAATTTTCGCGGCCGAACTTTATTAATCATCCTATTTCGAGCGGGCATGGGCATCCCTACCGTCCTGATTGGACTTGTCGGTTATGCCCTGCTCTCGCGTCAAGGACCACTAGGCATGCTGGAACTGTTGTACACGCCAGTGGGGATCGTGTTAGGCGAGTTTGCATTGGCGCTGCCCATTATCGTCAGTTTGACTCACGCTGCGATTGCCAATCTTGACCCCCGCGTGCATGAAACAGCAGTCATGCTGGGCGCGTCCCCGTGGCAGCGATTAAAAACATACTTGGGCGAGGCGCGACTAGCGATCACACTGGCGTTGCTGACCGCTTTCGCTCGCTGCTTCACCGAACTCGGTATTGCCATAATGATCGGCGGGAACATTAAGTTCATAACTCGTACGCTAGCAACCGCAACGACTCTCGAAACCGCTCGCGGCAACTTATCCCGCGCCGTAGCCATGAGCCTTGTATTATTATTGATGGCAATCGTCATGACTACGGTTATTTCTCTACTGAGCACTCCACGGTCGCAGGAGAAACGCGCATGACTTCAATAATCCAAGTCACAGATTTGCAGTTGATACGCGGAAACAAGCCTATCTGCCAAGTCCCAGCACTCGAAATTCAACCCCACCACAAGTTTGGTATCGTCGGTACCAATGGCAGCGGCAAAACGACCTTGCTCAGAATTATTGCCGGCTTGGAGCACGATTTCAAAGGAACGTTGCATTGCTCACTGCCCCAGAATCAAATCGGCTTCGTACATCAACATCCCTACTTGTTTAAAGGGACCGTCAATGACAATGTACTCTACGGAATCCGTTCGATGGCAACCGGCGATCGAGATACACTCGTTCAACAAATGCTTGAGAGTTTTAAAATCCAACACCTAACTAACCGCTCGTGTCAGCAACTTTCCGGTGGCGAACAACGCCGAGTAGCGTTAGCACGATCTCTCATACGCCAGCCCAAGTTACTATTACTCGACGAACCGTTTGCCGACCTCGACGACGAAGGGATCGAAACAACGTGCAACATCCTCGGCAATCTCACACAGACAACAATTCTTATTTCCTCACCCACGACCATACATTCTGCCCTGGCCATCGATGGGGAACTCGTCTTGGACTCAATTGCCTTTTAATAACAACATCCGCTGTTTTGCAATTGTCACCTGGATACATTTGATACAATAGATGGAAAGAGTCCCACTTTCCCTACCACATCATGAACACCTGCCGACAAAATAATTTGCAAATGTACGCAGGCTTCGTCGGCATATTCTTTGTCCTGTTGTCGTGGGCATCGACAGGCAGCGCGGCGGATCCAACAGCACAGCAAATTGAGTTCTTTGAATCACAGATCCGGCCCGTACTGGTGGAACGCTGTTATCGCTGCCATAACAGTTCCAGCACTACTGAAGGAGATTTAGCGCTGGATTTTCGCGACGGACTCTTACAAGGAGGGTTCTCTGGCCCAGCAGTCGTACCTGGCAAACCGCAGGATAGTTTACTGCTGCAAGCCATCCTGCACAGCGATGAGCTACGGATGCCCAAAGAGGACCCACGGCTGAACAAAACAACGATTGCTGCCTTTCGTCGTTGGATTGAAATGGGGGCGGCAGACCCGCGAGACCAGCCACCCAACAAAGAGACTCTGCAGCAACTCACGTCCTGGAGCAGCATTCGTACAACTCGGATGAAGTTGTGGAGCTTCCAACCTCCTAAACCAGTCGAAATGCCTCCGGCAACCGCTTGGTCCGATAAGCCGATTGATCGCTTGATCCTCCAGCAACTCGCACAACAACATCTACAACCCGCCCCGCCCGCCGATAAACCGACCATTGCCCGACGTCTCTCTTTTGCACTAACCGGGTTGCCACCCGCACCCTCCCTGCTGCAACAATTCCTCAACGACGAATCCGAGCAGGCCTATTCTCGCTTAGTAGATCAATTACTTAATTCCTCTCAATATGGCGAGCGTTGGGCGCGGCATTGGATGGATGTATTTCGCTACGCTGAATCACACGGCAGCGAAGGTGACCCTAGAATTCCACATGCTTATCGGTATCGCAACTACCTGATTCGAGCACTCAATGATGACGTTCCCTACACGCAGATGGTGCGCGAACACATTGCCGGTGACCTACTGAGTAATCCCCGTATTAACCCAACACAACAAATCAATGAATCTGCGTTGGCAACAGGGCACTATCGATTTGTTCCTCACGGTTATGCTCCCGTCGATGCCAAAGTCGAACAAATCTCATTCATCGACAATCAAGTTGATGTCATCAGCAAGGCATTTTTAGGACTTACCGTCTCCTGTGCTCGCTGTCACAATCACAAATTCGACGCCATCAGCCAACGCGATTACTACCGGTTCTACGGAATACTAGCCAACGCTCGTCCGGCCTTGATCACTGTCGACACACCAACTCGAGCAGACACCAACAAACAACAACTAACTCAGCTCAAACAACGCATCCGCCTTGAACTCGCCCAGCAGTGGACCAAGGTGTTGCAGGATTCGTCCACGTCACTGATGACACGATGGCAAGAACAAATCAAATTGGCCGGCAAAAAAGACGCCATCGTCGACCAAAACCCGTTGTTTGAATTGGCCACATTAAACAATCTTTCCGGCGAGCAATTTGCTAATCAATGGAGTCAAATCAAATCAACATGGACGTCTGCTCGTGATAAAAACCGAGCTTTTCAACAACAAGCCTTGCAACGACGATGGAATCTCAGTTCGGGAGACGATCACAAACAATGGACGCAGTATGGTTCTGGTCTGGCGGGCAGGAGTAGCGGTGGCGACTTTGCTATCAACCCAACGGGCGACCAGATCATCGAGAACATTCATGTCGCTGGTCTTTTCACAAACAGCCTGTCGAGTCAACACAATGGGGTCTTGCACTCGCCGGAATTCAATGTTGATTTTGATGACATTTGGATTCAGGTTGCCGGACTAAAAAGCATGGGATCGCGCCTCCGCTTTGTTATAGAAAACTACCCACGCGTGATTGGTTTGTTGTATTTGGAACAAAACCCCAATTCTATCGACCCAACATGGATTAAATTCAACATGCGTTATTTCCATGGCGATAGTATGTATTTGGAACTAGCAACGGCATACGACCTACCGGTGGAAGCACGCTCCCAACAGCGCAGTTGGTTTGGACTCACCAACGTCGCTTGCCTCAAAGCGGGCCAACTACCACCCGTTAATTTACCGAATCGGCTTGCTGCCGTAACGGACCAAACGCCGACCAATCCTCAAGAACTGGCAAAGTTGTATCAAGACGAGTTGCGGCGCATCATCGCACAATGGCAACGAGGATCCATTTCCGACGAGGAAGCCCGCTTTCTAGGATTCTTCGTCCGCAATCAATTGCTTCCCAATCAACTCTCGCAACTCCCTTCGATTGAACTGCTACTCACGCAATATCGCCAGCTGGAAAACACCATCCCTACACCAGTTCGATCGCCAGGCGTTATCGATCGTCACGGCGTCGACCATCCATTATGGACGCGCGGTAACCCTAATGACGTCGCTGAGATGGTGCCCCGTGGTTTCCTCGAAGCATTTAGTGACCGTCAATACACAACAACACAAAGTGGGCGACTCGAACTCGCCGAGGATCTCTCAAACCCCGACAACCCACTCGTTGGCCGTGTTATCGCCAACCGTATTTGGCACCATTTGTTCGGCCGTGGCATTGTCAGTACCGTTGATAACTTTGGCCATCTTGGAGCTCGTCCAACCCATCCAGATTTATTGAATTACCTCGTCTCGCTACTGGAGGAAAACAATTGGTCGCAAAAAAAGCTCATACGTCAAATTGTTATGAGTGCGACGTATCGTCAAGCGAGTCATAATCCAAGCCTCTCTGAAAATCAACAAGCAACAGCTCTAAGCATGCTTGCTCAATTCCCAATCACGCGACTTGATGGAGAAGCGATTCGGGATGCGATGTTAACAACCGCTGGGTCACTCGACCACACGATGTATCAATCAAGCGTCAACGGAACGTCACGCCGTCGTAGCCTTTATGTCCAGGCTCGTCGCAATAGTCCCGACCCGTTTCTTAACATCTTCGACCGCCCGGAACCATTGAGTACTGTTGGGGCTCGCGCTAAAACAAACGTTCCCGCGCAATCGCTGACACTGCTGAACAGTACATTCGTAATTAACACCGCCAAACAATTCGCCGCCGATATCGTCGGCGACACATCGCTCGCAGACAACAACGCCCGCTTTCACGCGATGTATTTACGTGCCTTTTCACGTGCACCTACAGCCATTGAATTAGAACAATGTGCACAGTATTTCAAGCAGATGTTGTTAGAACAACGAGAATTAGACGACAAAAAGGACGTACTCACCAAGGCAATTCGCTCGCAAACACAACAAATCACCGACATCCTTCATCCCGTACGACAAGTACTACTGAAGCAAAAAGCTGCCGGCAAATTACCGACGGTGGCGATACCAAGCCCCCTGCACCACTGGGATTTTGAAGAATCGCTAGAAGATCAGATCGGCGACTTGCACGCCACTGCCTCAAATAACGCTCATATCCAAAATGGCGCATTGATTCTCAACGATGCGACAGCTTATGCAATTACCAAACCAATCTCAAAAAACATCAAGGAAAAAACACTGGCTGCCGTCGTACAGCTAAACACATTAAACCAAAAGGCTGGTGGTGTGATTACAATCCAAACCAACAATGGAATTTATTTTGATTCAATCGTTTATGCCGAAAAAGACTCTCAACAGTGGTTAGCCGGTAGTAACAATTTTTCCCGCACACAAGGCGTTAATGGTCCGCCGGAAACGGCGGTCGTCAAAACTCCCGTTCATATTGCCATCACTTATGCAACAGATGGGACGATCCAGATTTTTCG
>DTSG01000264.1 GCA_012965455.1 Planctomycetaceae bacterium
AAGACCACATTTTAACTCTCGACAACCATTCTGACAATTGCCCATCCCAGTGCCGCACGAACGCCCAGTCAAACTACCGTAACTCAACTCCGACAACCAATTAAGACGACTGATACACAATCCGCCCTCGATTGACAGTCGTGTGCACTTCAAATTTACCGTTGCGGATCTGAAAGAAAACCAAATCTACAGGCGCATCGACTTCGAGCGGGGCAAGCTCATGTTTGATTAGTTTCGCCGGTCCGCTGCTTGCCATGTGGACCGCCGTAGCCAAGTCTAATCCTGCTGTTTCCAATAACGTGACGATACCTGTACCGATAGGGAGAGCGGCTCCCGCTAGCAATTGGCTTTGCCCCGGCACGACTAATCGACCGTTTTCGAGAATTTCGACATCTCCAATTCCTGTCGATGTGTATTTTCCGGGCGGCATTCCGCCCATTCCCGTAATATCACTCACCAAAACACAACGTTCTGGTGATTTAGCTCGTATGATCGACTTGATCACAGCGGTTGGTAAATGGTGACCATCAGCTATTAGGCTGCAAGTCAGTTCGTCAGCTGCGATTTGATCCCAGATATAGTTCGGATGTCGACGAATTGTTCCATGTGCTCCGTTACCAAGGTGCGTAGACATGGTTGCCCCCGCGTCGATGGCCGCAGCTATTTGGTCTGACGAGGCGGCCGTGTGTCCGATCGAAACAACGACGCCACTGTCGACAACTCGCTTGATAAATTGCCCCACATCTGGGAACTCTGGAGACAAAGTCAAAATGCCAATTTTGCCTAGCGCGGCACTCTGTAGTTTCTGATATTCATCCCAGCATGGTGGTCTGACATGTTCCAGTGGATGCGCGCCGCGGGGCCCATCTTCGCCCGAAATATAGGGGCCTTCTAAATGCAACACCGTACAGCGATCGGCAATGTCCGCCTGCTCCTCGATGGCCTGTGCGACAGTTGCCATACTATGCTGCAACAACTCGAAAGACTGAGTCGTAAAGGTTGGGCAAAATTCAGTGACTCCATCGCGGTCCATGGCCAAACAAATCTGCAAGACCTTTTCGGTAGATAATTCTGGGTCGTTGAACTCTTGGCCACCGTAACCATTCACTTGCAAATCGACTAAGCCGGGGGCCAAGACCAGCAGGTTCTCTGAGCTAGATTCAAGCGGGGATATGTCGCAAATAACTCCATCGTCGAAGGAGACAACGATGGGCTCAGTCGTGTTGTAATGCCGAGCTTGGATGGAACTTAAAGTCATCGGAGCGGATTCTATAAGCGGGGTCTAAGCGGGGTGAGGAGTGGCCTAGGAAATAACCGTGGTGCGAATTTATCATAAAAAGGCGCCGCCGGGATTCGAACCCGGGATGGAGGATTTGCAATCCACTGCCTTAGCCACTTGGCCACGGCGCCGTGTATCAGGGCTTTCTATACCCTCAAGAATACCATCCTAATTACCGTAGCCTACTTTGAAAAGGCGAGGAACGTAAAAACGAACTTTAGTACCTGAGTGAGGGATAATCGGTACAGTTTGCCCACCTAGAACATAACGCACGTTGCCGGCAATAGTGATGCCTACAGGGCCTATGTAACGATTTATATAGAAGTGGTATCGATGCTCCAATTTTCCAACCGTCGGCCACTACGCTCGCTACAAACAGTCCCCCGTGGAAGGATTCCCCAACATGTCTCTAAAATCATTGTTTCAAATAATTACTGGTCAAGCAAAGCTTAAGCGGCTCGCTGAAAACCTCGCTCATGCTTGTTCAAGTGTCGTCTGGCAAAAAGTTGAATCTCGCATCGACACGATGACACATTCACAGGCTCGCGGCTATGTACGAGTCAAGGCCGGACGGACAGTGCGACTGATCCTCAGCGACACATTGCGTCGCAATCTCATTCCTCCTCGCCATCAAACAAAAGTCCTTGAACTGACGATGGATGCAATTGTTGAACAGGCACTCTTGAAATACCGCGGACAACAACCACAAACGTTAGGTCTCCAACGCGCTGCGTAGAGCAAGCAATAACATCAAATCAAAGGGAGACTTCGGTCTCCCTTTTTTGATGCACACACATCCATATTGCCGGCGCTTACGTCCTAAATTTACGCTGGATCTGCACTATTTGCCGAATCATGATATTTTGCCTACCGAAAAGGAATCGCTGATACCCAGACCGTAGCTCTAGTGGTTAGAATTAACGCTTCTGCAAACCTGTTTCCCTACACGTACACCCAACAGAAACACTAAACATGTCCAAACCTACCGATGTCCGCATCAAACAAATCACTACCAGTTTTACCGAAATCGAATATCGTACGCCCATCAAATTCGGTGGACGTGTGGTTACCAACGCGACGTTGTTCAATGTCGACGTTGATGTCGAAACGAATGATGGTCGCAGCGCGACAGGTCACGGTTCGATGCCGATGGGAAATGCTTGGGGTTGGCCATCACAAGTTGAATCGGGTGAACGGACGCTGAATGCCATGAACGCATTGGGGAAACAAGCGGCACTCTTAACTGAGCAATACAGCGGCGGTGGACACCCGATAGAGATCATGCATGACCTGCAAGCATTGTTCGCTAACTCAGCCGTTGAACTAGAACAATCCCTGGGACTGCTTGAACCAATTCCCAAACTTGCCCAACTAGTGTCCACGAGCCCAATTGATGCGGCGGTAAATGATGCCTACGGAAAGGCCCTTTCGCTGAATTCGTACAATCTACTTGGACCTGAATTTATGAATCGCGATCTGGGGCAGTTTCTCGATGGGGAGATGTCTGGGCTATTCTTAGATCAGTTCACGCTACGACAGCCCAAAGAACACATGCCGTTGTATCACCTCGTGGGGGCGCTAGATCCGCTTACAGACGAGGATATTTCGACGCCGCTCAATGATGGAGTGCCCGAAACTCTCGGCGACTGGATCAACGCAGACGGACTTACCCATTTAAAAATCAAGCTTGCCGGGGATGACCTACAGTGGGATGTACAGCGAGTCATAGACATCGACCGAGTATCCACAACGGAACAACAATCTCGCGGTTGCCAACAATGGTGGTATTCAACGGATTTCAACGAGAAATGCAAAGACGTACAATACGTACTCGATTTTTTGACTGAGCTACAATCTCGTGCCCCTCAAGCATTTGAGCGAATCCAATATATTGAACAACCCACACATCGCGACTTAAAGAATCACCCTAGCAGCGGTATGCATCAAGCGGCAAAAATCAAACCTGTTGTTATCGACGAATCACTAATTGATTTTGAATCACTATTACTCGCGCGTGAACAAGGCTACTCCGGCGTTGCGCTTAAAGCCTGCAAGGGACACGGCGAAGCTCTCATTATGGGAGCGGCCGCTCAACATTATAACCTGTTTTTGTGCGTTCAAGATTTAACGTGTGTCGGTGCATCGTTTCTACATTCAGCAAGCTTAGCCGCTCGGATTCCCACGATCATGGCTATCGAAGGAAATGGGCGACAGTATTGCCCGTTTGGAAATCGACCTTGGGATGCGAAATTCCCCTCCATGTTCGATATCAGCGATGGAACCGTAGGTACACACTGCTTAACTGGACCTGGATTAGGATATTAAGATCCTGAGCACCCACGTCGGCGGGTGAGTTTGCTGCCGAATAATGCGCGGGCCAAAGACACCCATTTTTACATGATGGACATTTTCCACAGCCTCACACGATTCCCTGTCGCACTGCCCACACCGCCGCTTGAGTTCGATCACTAACCCCAATTTTTCTCAAGATGTGCTGGACGTGCTCTTTAACAGTTTCATAACTGATCCCTAGCGCCAGGGCGATTTCCTTATTGGTCAATCCTTCGGCAAGCTGCTCTAGTACTTCGCTTTCACGGTGAGTCAGAGGAACATCTACGTCGGCAGCGATGCGCGGGGTTGCTAGTGCGCCGGCTACACGTCGTAATGCTTCCCGAGTCCACGAATTTCCGCCCTGATAGGCTCCCGTAATTGCATCGATGATATGTTCTCGGTCGAGACTCTTCGATAAGTAACCAGACGCACCTAAGGCAACCGCCCGAGCAACATAGGTCGGATTATCGAATGTGGAAAGCATCAATACCGGAATTTTAGGATACTCAACCTTTGCTCGTCCGAGAGCCGTCAGGCCATCACCGCCTTCCATTCGTACATCAAGCAAGATCACATCAGGGTGGTATTGCGCGATCCCTTCTAGAATATTCTCGCCTGAATTTGATTCTGCAATTAGCTGTATCTCCGTCCCTCGGATCATCCGAACCATGCCACTACGCACAATCTCATGGTCGTCAATCACCATTAAACGTATCATCACTGCCCCTCTGCAGTAGGGTTACCAAATAGTCCTCCAGTACCCCCCTATTATTATCCACTGAGCCCCCGATTACTACAGCTCAAAAGAAAAAGCCCATGACCACAATGGGCCATGGGCTCTTATGAGACACGTCCAATCCCCCAACCAGACGAACTCAAATTTCAAATTATTGGTTAACGATTCACCGTATCACTTATTCGTACCGATACGGGAACGACTGAGCGTCGCGGCAGGAAGCTATCGGGATTAACCAAGGTTTTGTATGGTGACATGCGGCTCGCTGACTTGTCCTGGTCGTCAATTGGATTTGGTGCATCCGGTATTTTTTTCGGAGCGAGCGTTGGAATTTGGTTCACGCCTGGCACGGCTGGACGCTCGGTATGCAAACTTGGCAACTCGGATGTGATCGTCTCATCAGGTTCTAAGTCGCTTTCGCCCAAGGCCGGAGAAGTGTTTTTCGTTTCGACTGGCTCAACGTCTTGGGAAGTTTCCTTAATTCCAGTTCCCACTGCAAAGGGATTGTTAAACTCAGGAATGGCTAGGTCCTCTAGTCCTAACAAAGCGATAATACTGAGGCGTTCTTTGACAGGCAGTGCACCTTGCTTGTCTTCATCGGAATCCTTTGCCCGTTCATTGGTCTGTTCCGGCAATTTCGCGGGTACCGCTGTCGGAGTTTTTCCGTCTTCGTCCACCAATGGATCGGTGTTAGTTCCGAAAATCGAGTTTATATCCGCAAGCATGATTTTTGGAAACTGAATTCCATCCAGTGAACCAATCGTCGGCATATGGACCGGTGCAGCGGTCGCCCTATTTACATGGCGAGGTGTAAAGCTCCCAGGATGTTTCACTTTCGAATTATATTTAGAAGAGTACTGCGAAGTGGTAGATGTCGTCGCCGTGGACAAATCCGTTCCAATACCAATAAATGCAGATTCTATATCACCAAGAAAGTCTACTTTGGAAAGTTCGATTTTCGGTAACCATGTATCAATCGAAGGTATGGTCGACAAACTCGGGCTAGCATGGTCTTTAGGATCGCGATTGCTATGTGTTTGTTTGAGTTTTGACTTGTGATTATTTGCAGAACTATTGTCTGCTGAACTCTTTGTAGCACTCGACAATTCATCTTCAATTGCATTAAACGCGGCGTCAATATCCCCAAAAAGGTCAAATTTGGGAAGTTCGATTTTTGGTAACAGTGTATCAATCGAAGGTATGGTCGACAAACTCGGGCTAGCATGATCTTTAGAGTCGTGATTGCTATGTGTTGGTCTGAGTTTAGACTTATGATTATTTGCAGGACTATTGTCTGCTGAACTCTTTGTAGCACTCGACAATTCATTTTCAATTGCGTTAAACGCGGCGTCAATATCCCCCCACAGGTCAAATTTGGGAAGCGTCAAAGTAGTCAACACGGAATCCAGACCGTTCTTTGTCGTTTTCGTCTGTGGCATCTCTTTGACTTGTTCAATGGTTGTCGGCGTTTCCGTTTTTGGACTCAATGTCTCTGGCGTTACTATTTCTGCCTGCGGCGCTGATTTTACTTCCGCCTCGACAACCTTCTTTGGTTCCGCTTTTGTTGGACGCAATTCATTGTTGTACAATTTATCAAGATTACGTTGATCTGCCGGCTTGCGACGTATGCTCAACGTGGCGTCAGGCGTATCGTCAGTCAATAAGATACGAATTGCTTTTGAGACCTTAGCGTCCTTATTTTCAGCCGTAGCTAAGCCAAAAACGCCTGCGCTCAACAGGATCCCACTTAGGGCAAACCCACAACTAAGTCGTTTCCCCAACGATATCGGTATTATTTTTGTAACCATGACAATCAAATCCCCCCAAAAAATTTCGAGACTACGGTCTCTACGTTTCGCGATTATTGTTTAACACCTTTAGTGGCGCGTATTGCGAAACATTTCCATCTACCATTAGAATTCGGTATTATCGATTATCAATCTGAAACGGCTTTTAACGGTTTTAACGAAAAAACCGATTAACTTACCACCCGTTAGAGAGGGTGGGATTGCCCTATAGTCTAGAAATTCCGTGTATCCGACGTATACGCATATTCACAATCTGATGCGTTCCTCATCCTTCGCAATCGCTCTTCTAGGTTCCGTAATACTCCTTGAACCAGTCACAAAACCTCGCGATGCCATCCTCGATCGATACCTCAGCCTGCCAATCTACTGCTTCCTGTAGAGACTTAACATTCGCTTCCGTTGCCGGCACGTCACCCGGCTGCATCGGCAACAGCTCTTTCGGTACCGTTCGCCCGAGGCAGCTCTCTATAATTTGTACGAAACGTTTCAACTCCACGGCTTCCGCTCCACCAACGTTGAAAATCTGAAATGGAGCTTCGCTACTCGCTGGATCTGGGTTTTTCCCATCCCAGTCTGAATTTTCTTGCGCGGGCGCTGCAATCAGCCGCACCATCGATTCCACCACATCATCGACATAGGTGAATGACCTTAACATATTGCCTTGGTTAAACAACTTAATCGTCTCGCCCTTACAAATAGCACTCGCAAAGAGACTCAGCGCCATATCAGGTCGACCCCACGGGCCATATACCGTGAAGAAACGCAGACCGGTTGTCGGTAAGCCGTACAGATGACTGTAAGCGTGGGCCATCAATTCATTGGACTTCTTGGTGGCGCCGTACAGACTCAATGGATGCTCGGTAGATTCCGTGGCAGTAAAGGGCAGGGCGGTATTAGCGCCATAAACGCTGCTACTTGATGCATAGATCAAGTTCCCAACCGACTGTTGCCGGCAGCCTTCTAACACATTAGCAAATCCGACGATGTTTGAATCAATGTAGGCAGCTGGGTTGTCCATCGAGTAGCGAACCCCGGCTTGAGCCGCCAGATTAATAACGGTATCAACCTGGATCCGCTCAAACATATTGGCCATGGCACCACGGTCTGCAATATCCAGCAAGCAAAACTCAAAACCCTCTCGCTGTTGCAAACATTCTAAACGAGCCTGTTTCAAAGCGACATCATAGTAGTCACTCAAGTTATCGACGCCGACTACCATGTGTCCATCATGTAACAGCTGTTGACTGGCATGATAACCAATGAATCCCGCAGCTCCGGTCACCAATATTTTCATCGCTAGTTGCTTTCTGCCCAATACATTTACAAATCGCTTTACGCAAATTACGTCTGGCTGGGCGTATACCCGATCTAAAATAGCGTGTAAATAAAAGGTGCCGCGCCGCTACCAGCAGTAATTGCAATTAGTGCTATCAGCAACAATGAAAGAATAATGGGCGTCAACCACCATTTCTTATTGTGTTTCAAGAAGTCCCAGAACTCCCTAACAATACCCACCTGCTTGCCACTCGCTATTTGCTGAAAGTCCGATGCGGCAGTGCTGACATCACTGTCCGACGAATCAACGTGGAGGTCATCTTTGTTCTCATTTGTCATAGTCTAACACCCTTAGAATTGTCGAAAATATTGATGGCTGCCGACCACCTCTCGTCGCTGAGTCCAATAACTCTCGGCATCTAAATCCCATCGTTGTTGCAACAGATCTTTTCTGAATAACTTCAGCATCAAACCGATGGGGCATAAACATCCATAATAGATCGCTCGCAACAACAACCAACCAACGACGATACCAATTGGGTAGGTAACAACCATCGCTGCCACAAATGGGAATTTAAGCATTTTCGGACAGCACCAAGCCACTAAGACAATCACAACCGCGATTATCAGGATTGTCATTGCCGCTACAAAATACCCATTAAACAGTACGTTAAGGCCAATGATAATCGCAAACAGCGGAGTCCATAATCGGCCAAACGATTTCAATTGGGCCAACGGCGGATTGGTATTTAGTTTAATAAGTGACATATAAATTAACCTCTGTTGCCCGCTACTGTGCCGACGATTAATCGAGCGGAAACTGCCCAAGATATTCGTCTACTTGGTGGCTCGTAACATCCGGTTGTTCCGATTTTTTCACCACAAAATGATCCATTACCAACACGTCCATTTTTGTCGCCATAAAGCAGCGATAGGCATCCTGTGGCGTTCGCACGATTGGTTCACCTCGAATATTAAAGCTTGTATTCACCACTAGCGGCGAGTCCGAGATCTGATAATATCGCTGCACCAACTCATGAAATAGTGGATTGGCATTTTTATCAATAGTTTGCACTCGCGCGGAGTTATCCACATGCGTTATTGCCGGCACACTAGAGCGAGCAATCAGTCGTCGATCGACTCCTTGCACCGCCAATTGTTCCGGCGTCAATTCCAATCGCTGTTTTTCCGCAACAGGTGCAACCAACAACATATAAGGACTGCTGACACCCTGCATATCAAAATAATCATCTGCGTGATCATTCAACACAGCTGGAGCAAACGGCCGAAACGATTCACGAAACTTGATCTTGAGGTTGATGTTCGCTTGCATTTCAACACTACGAGCATCTCCTAGGATACTGCGGTTACCCAATGAACGCGGTCCGAACTCCATGCGTCCCTGCATCCATCCAATAACCTGTTGCTGTTCTAACATTACGGCAACAGCGTCACATAGTTCACGCTGTTGTTCCAAATAGTGGTAGGTAACACCTGCGGAATCCAGAAATTCACGCACTTCCTGCTCATTGTATTGCGGACCGAGCAGGCTACCTTGTTGAGAATCCCCAACATCTGTCGTGCGTTGGTTCTCCAATAATTGATACCAAATAAACTGCGCAACTCCTAACGCTCCCCCAGCGTCACCCGCAGCCGGTTGAATCCACACATTATCAAACGGCCCCTCTCTCAAAATCCTGCCATTACCAACACAGTTCAGTGCGACGCCGCCAGCCAAACATAGATTCTTTTTTCCGGTCGCTGCATGTGCATGGCTAACCATACGCAACATTATCATTTCGGTGACTTTCTGAATCGAAGCGGCAATGTCCATATACTGCTGATCCATCTCCGCCTCAGGAGCGCGCACCGGCCGCCCAAACAGTCGCTGAAATCGTTTGCTGGTCATCGTCAAGCCTTGACAATAATTAAAGTAGGACATGTCGAGCCGAAAGGATCCGTCTTCTTTCAAATCAATTAAATTCTCCAATATCAATTCAACGTATTTTGGATCTCCATAAGGCGCTAGTCCCATCAATTTATATTCACCGGAATTCACTCGAAAACCACAATAGTAGGTAAACGCGGAATAGAGCAAACCAAGGGAATGTGGAAATCGCATTTCCTGCATCATCCGCACGCGATTTCCCTCCCCGACTGCAATTGATGCAGTCGCCCACTCGCCAACTCCATCAATCGTCACTATCGCTGCCTCGTCAAAAGGCGAAGGGAAAAATGCGCTCGCCGCATGTGATTCATGATGCTCGGTAAAAACAATCCGTTTACGATAGGCTCCACCCAGCCCAGCGCGAATCTCCCGCGGCAAGTGGAGCTTCTGTTGCACCCACAGCGGCATCGCTTTGGCAAAGGACTTCACACCGGTCGGCGCGTAAGCCAAATACGTTTCCAGCAAACGTTCAAATTTTAACAGCGGTTTTTCGTAAAATCCGACGTAGTCTATGTCAGCAGCTGTGATCTGCGCTGCTTGCAAACAGTACTCTACCGCGTTTACCGGGAATCGCTCATCGTGTTTTTTCCGCGTGAATCGTTCCTCTTGCGCAGCGGCGACAATACAACCGTCTACGATCAAGGCCGCAGCGGAATCATGATAAAAAGCGGAAATGCCAAGAATTGCTGTCATAAGATACCAACTATCGTAAACATCGGCTAAATCAAAGTAGGCAGTCTATAAGAAGTCGCTTTGTGCTAGAAACACACGGTAAATGACTTACCGGTCGTATCGATTAGACAAAAGAGGGTTCGCCCGAAGTTGCCAAGAAACGAGGGCAACACAAAAAGAGGATGTTTTTGGGCCTTTTCGCTAGCTAGGTCGTTCAACAGCATAAACGCGGGCGGCTCTATACGGTTAAAGGTTTCCTAAATATTCGATCGATCTTCTTCATCGATTCGTCAGAAATAGCAACGAACAAGTGCTTACCATCACTCCAACTCCCCGCCGAAAACTCGCCAGATAGCTGCATTTTTCTGAATTGTGTCGCTCGTTCAAGTTCCCCTGCCGACAGGATCAAAACCCACAACTTGCCATTACGCGGTGACGACAAGTTCATCGCAATGCAATCGTCGTTACCGCCGATCGTTCGCCAGGAAATTACCTTACCCTGGACTTGAGTTTCTACGATAGATGTCGCATACGGCGAATCCGTTAAACTGGAATCCCACCCTTGCGTCAGTTCCAATTCAGCTAACCAAACTGGCACCATTTCCTCTAACCCAGCATAGGTCAAACGCTGCTCAACCGACGGTACACTCCAAAACGGAGACAACGCGACCGCAAACACTAAACAAGCGGCGGTACCCAACATTGCCCACATCAATCTCCGACGTCGTGGTTGCAACAAGTGAGGCGGGTCGCCTACATCCGTCGCAATGGCCATACGAGGAACCACTAAGTTAGTATCCACTTCATCAGGGAACTCACTATCCTCTGACAAACGAATATTACTAGCTGCTGCAATCGGTTCCGCCGCCCGGATCGCGGCGATCAACCGACCGACTAACTCAACGGGGACGTCAACCTCGTCAAACACGTCAAGCAGTTGCCGATCAAGCTCTGATTGCCAAGCCATTTCATCTAACAAATCTGGCTGCTCGCGCACCAATTCTCGCAACTGCTCCAATTCCGCAGGCAACGCCTGCCCTTGGGCAAACTGCTGCTGCCATTGGTCATGTGTCAACAACTGCATTAAGTCTCTGGTTTTGATAGGTTCCATTTTCAATTTATTCCTCAGAATCAAATTGTTTTTGCGTAACGAGCAGCTTTGATTTAAGCATTCGCTTCCCGCGTGACAATCGACTCATTACTGTTCCTAGTGGAATTTCTAACTGTTCCGCAATTTCTCTGTAGGACATTTGTTGTTGATAATGCATGACTACCGTAACCCTAAATGTTTCCGGTAACGCATCAAGGGCGACCTGTAACCGCTGCGAGTCTACCTCTAGGCGGCGTGGTCGGTCTGGCACACGATTGTCTTCAACCTCAACATCCGTAAATACCCATTCTCGTTTTTTGCGAACTTCTTTCAAAAAAGTGGTTCGCACTACAGTGAACAACCAACTACGTGCCTTCGCTGGATCTTTTACTTGACCAATCCGTTGAAAGGCAATCAGATATGCCTGTTGCAGGACGTCTTCTGCCATATTTACATTACCGGTTAAGCGATAGCAAAAACGATACAGCGACTGATGGTGATCGGCGATCAACTGCTCGATCCACGCCCGTCGTTGTGCCACTGACAATTCTTCACGCTCAGCATCAAGCGACACCGAATCCACTTGTGGATCGATTTCACGAGGCACTTCGAGTAACGCGTCCGAAATTTGCATCTCTTTGGT
>DTSG01000265.1 GCA_012965455.1 Planctomycetaceae bacterium
AACGGTAAAAACTATACACAAATCCACCGCTTTGAAACGCATTTCATCAATACTTGGCACAACATCGTATTAATAGACAAACATAACGACCAACGCGAGTGTTTTGACTTGCAAACAGATCTACAACCGCTGCTGAAATGGATTCAACAAATAGAACCCGCGATAGGCGACATTGAAGAATCCACGGATTGCGGAATAACTGACGATCATGATGCACCTGGCCCAACAATTATTTCCACTGCCACTCTAGAAACCGTCGCCTCGTGGTTCGACGACATCACTGTCGACAGCGTCCGTCGCCGCTTGCGTTGTAATATTGAAATCCACGGCGTCCCGGCATTTTGGGAAGACAACTTTCTCAACGGAAAACAGGTATTGCGTATTGGCGACTTACAATTTCTTGGCACCACTTCATCTCGGCGGTGCGTGGTACCCACACGCGACCCCGATAGCGGCGAACCCACCCCGGATTTTGCAAAAACCGTCCGTGCACGCCGCGAACAAACCCTACCCGCATGGTCCGATCGCTCGCAGTTCGATCATTTTTTTCGCCTCGCAACCAATACGGTACTCGCCACGGATTGCCACGGCGGAACAATCAAGGTCGGCGACGAGGTTACCTAGGGCGGTTTTAGAAACTAGAATCCCCCCGCATCACCTACCAGGGCAATTCCATTTGCGAAACGATTTGCGCGGCCAGTTTGCGAATAACTTCTTGCTGAGCCGTCACGAGAGACTGGCCGCCCTCAGGTACAAAATTCGCCGCTTGGCTAATGTATATGCCCTCGTTCAGCGGAATCTCGCTCCGCTGAATCAATTGCTGCCCCCGCCGGTCTATCCAAGAAACCTCAACAACCATTTGAACCTCAATGTCGCGCGCCTCATCAAATGTGTTCTCGGCAATCACGCGCTTACCTTCATCTACAATCTGGGCACGAAACACACTGTCCGCCTTCTCCCGCGAGACCACCTTGTACGGCGTGCGACCTTCGATCTCTTTGACAACTGCCTCGGTCAACCGCTCCCCTAACCCTTGACGAAAACTCTCGGATTCGATGATCGGTACGTGCACCGTACGCACATCCGGCCGAAATAGATTCTGATTGCCAAGCTTATATCCCGCACAACCACATAGCCACAAACAAATACCTATCAGCAAACTGCGGCGGCAAACGGAAATAATCTGTGCTAATGTCATCACATACCCTAGAACTAACGAATCACACTATCAGGACTCGTTGCAATCAATGGTTTCACCGGATCGTCGTCCGGAAACAAGTCAACAAGCCACTGAATCGGTTGAGTTGGTTTCGCTGGGCGATGCTTAAGTTCATTAAGCCGCGCGAACGCTCGATCGGCAAATGGCGTGTCATAATAGTTCTGAGCGATCTCGCGATAATACACTCGAGCTGCGCCTATCTCGGCTTTGCGTTCATAGAATTTTGCCACCCACCATTCGCGTTCCGCCTTTAAATAGCGAATCTCTTTGGCGAATTTATCCCAGTTCTCTGACTCTTGAGGCGCCTGGTCGGGAAATTGTCGACGTATCGCACGTATCAACTTCTCGCCCTCGTCCAAGTACACACCCGAATATTCCGGGCCGCGATACAAAATCATCTTTGTCTGCAACAACAACGTGTGGGCTAAGAATTGGTGCTCGCTGCTCGGAAATAACTTCACCAAATCCGTTAATGCTTCATGAGCCTTTTCCGGTTTATTAATCTGCAAATAGGAATGCGCCATTAACATCGTCGCGTCATCAGCAAGGTCACTCGTGGGATCATCATCTCGGATGCTACGAAGAATCGCCATCGCCTTATCAAACCGATTGTTAAACGGCATCGATTCATCCGTTAAATTAAACGACCAAAATCCCTGTTCTCGCTGTTTGTCCGCTTGCAACCACATCTGGGCTATTGCAAATCGATTGCGCTGAATCGTGACAAGATGTCGCGTGTGCTCGTGCTTCTTGAGCAACTCTCGATACAACTCGGAAACTCGTGCATAATACTCAACAGCATAATACCCTTCAGATGCCATAAATAACGCATCTTCCTCGAGTGCCGAATCTTTCCAATGGCCGGCCGCTTCTAAATACCGTTTGCTCGCTTTCACAAACAAGTTTCCCGCCCGTCGTAGTTCTTTTTCATCGTGTCCAGCTGCCTCGCGTAATCCTCGAGCATCCTGGTACATTCGCTCTGCAGCAGCAAAAATATTACGCGCCTCCTCTGTCTGCTCACCCACACCAATCGCTCTTGCAATCACGGTCTCTACAGTCTCTGGTGACTGTTCCGGCGGCGCCTCAGAAGCTACGTTACCTGATTGCAAATGTCGAACTCGAGCGTATTGTGCTACGGGAGATTCCCACGTCGCTCCATATTCGCTGCTCGGAACCAACAATGCATTCGCATTCCGAGTCATCAGAGAACTGCAACCCGCACCGCTGCACATAACGACTGCGGCGCATAAACCTAAACGCCACGAATAAGGCGTTAATGTAGCAAATCTATTCCACAATCGTTCGTTGGTCATTTTGGACTTCCTTGTCCAGCAACTGTATGTCTCAATTGATACATACATGTCATACGCAAAATGTAAATTAGTTATGTTTTACGAGCATACACTCGGTTGAACCAACATGCCTAAAAAGGGAACCATCCGTGGACGCTTACCAAGTAAATGTGACATGTAGTTATTCATCAACCCTCGCAATTCACCGTTAACCGTTGTTGAAATCTCTGGCAAATCAGCACTCAAGTCAACGTCCGCTGCCGCCAATTGTCGCATGGCAACAATCACGGGCCACGCCACACTAACTACCTGTGCCTGACCTCGGCGACAACCTTGACAAAGTATGCCACCAGTTATATGTCCAAACGGTATTCGTCGATTCTCTGACACCTCTAGTCCACAACTGCTGCAGTGGTCCAGCGTTGGCAATAATCCAAGAAAACGCAAAGCGTTCAGCTCGAATCGAGCAATCACTGTTGCTGGGTTTTGCATGTCATCTAATCGACAGATCGTGTCTTGAGCTAAATTATAAAGATCCGGATGAGGATCCCCTAAATCAGTCAACGATGCCAACAATTCGGCAACATAATACCCTGCATAAAGGTGAGGTAAGCTGCTATCCGACGCTCGAAAACGCCGCTGCACCTTGGCCTCAGTCAGTAAATCCAACGAATCGGAGGACTTGCTAATAAAGAGTATGCGAGATGTCGTTAACAGGTCAATAGCAGACTCAAATGCACTTTTCGGACGTCGCGCACCTTTGGCCATAGCAGCAATTTTTCCGAAATCTCGCGTAAACAGAGTCACCAC
>DTSG01000266.1 GCA_012965455.1 Planctomycetaceae bacterium
GACAGCCAAAATGGTGGCAGATCTTGTTCGCTACGCGCTGCTTGAGCCTCCAGTTCATCCAAGCTAGCGTCGGCACTATCGCGGAGCGGAATTTCCATGCGGCGATTGATCCATTTTGCAAATGTCAATCCAGCAACGCTGCTGCACAAACCAACACAGCACCCAGCGATGATCATGGTGATTAGGTTCACGTTGAATTCTTCGGCAACAATCAATGGTCCAGGTGTGGGCGGGACCAGTGAATGCGCCATGGAACCACCGGCGACGATTGCCAATATGAACAACAGGTAATTTTTTCCTGTCCGCAAACGCGTCGCTTTGGCTAGGGGGATCATCAAGTAAAAAACGGTGTCAAAAAAGACGGGAATCGACAACAAGAATCCACTTCCCATAAAAGCAGTTCCCGCATTTTTCTCACCTAACCAATTCAACACGGTTCGCACGATGCGGTCTGCCGCTCCACTGTCGAGCAAACATTTACCAATTATGGATGCCATGGCAATTAAGATACCGATTTTTCCACAGGTTGCTCCAAAACCGAGAGCGACCCGCATCATCGGAGTTTGCTGGCGATAATCCTTTTTGTAGACCTCGATCGCTTCCCGGCGATGTGCGACGTAGTCTGCCAAGTCTTTTTCAAATAGGTCGCTGTCGGAATACGCGTCAGCGAGCGGCTCCGCTCCATGCATCTTCGTAAACGCGATAATTGCTTCATCTTGGGCATAGTGGTCTAATGCGGTATCAGTTGTCAGGAAAGCTGCTGCTAGTGCCGCAAAGGTGAGCGCCAAAAAGGCATGCAGGCGGAGCACGAGTATTCCGATGACGACAATCAATATCGAAATGACGAGAATGGAAATTGCATCCATGGCGGGTTCCTGAGAAAATGTAAGCAAGTTGTGTAAGGCCTGATAAGTCCTATGTTATAATCGTTTTGTCATGTGAAATCACCGGATAACCCCCTCGTTCACCAAAAACTTGACCAGCAACGCACCCCCTTCGTCATCAATGAAATTCACCACCCACATATTTGTTGCTTTTATAGTCGTGCAGTCGATCGCGCTGTCGCTGTTAGCAGACGAATCGACCCCACAAGAACTTGAGTTTTTTGAAACTAAGATCCGTCCAGTTTTGGTGAAGTCATGCTATGAGTGTCATTCGCAACAAGCGGCCAGAAAGAATGAGCTTAAAGGTGGCCTGTTATTAGACACTCGCCAAGGACTACTTCGTGGAGGCGAAAGTGGACCCGCTGTTGTCCTTGGCAAGCCCGATGAAAGTTTGTTGTTGTCTTCACTGGCTTATGATTCATTTGAAATGCCACCGACAGGCAAATTGTCAGATGCGATCATCGCCGATTTTCGCAAATGGATTTCCACTGGGTTGGCGGACCCCCGCACGAAAGCGTCGGTCGCAGTGAAAGAAACGGTTGGGATCGACCTAGCGGAGGGACGAAAGTTCTGGGCCTATCAACCGCTGCAATACAACTTGCCTGCAGCATCGTGGTCCGCTGCAACGGAGCGTGGAGACTTAGTGGGAAATCAAATCGATGGTTTCATAATTGAAAAACTGAGCGCAGCCAATCTGCAACAAGGGCCATTGGCTTCACGAGAGGTGTTGTTGCGGAGATTGACTTTTGACCTCACAGGATTGCCGCCCACAGTCGCCGCTCAAAACGATTTTCTTTTTGATACCTCCCCTGATGCAGTCGACCGAGTCGTTGATGGATTGTTGGCTCGGCCTGAATTCGGTCAGCGTTGGGGTCGTCATTGGCTGGATGTGGTGCGGTATGCGGAGTCAATTACTCTGCGCGGGTTCCTCTTCCCCGAGGCTTGGCGGTACCGCGACTACGTGATTGATTCGTTCAATGCAGATCGCCCTTTTGATCAATTTGTGCGGCAGCAAATCTCCGGTGATTTGATGTCAGTCGACGGGTATCGGCAGCGACAAGAACAGATGATCGCGACGACATTTTTGACTTTAGGGAACTCTAATTTAGAAGATCAAGACAAAGCAAAACTGAGGATGGACGTTGTGGATGAACAATTGGATACTATTTTTCGAGGTTTCCTCGGACAGACCATCGGGTGTGCTCGCTGCCATGACCATAAGTTTGATCCGATTCCGACCAAGGACTATTATGCCTTAGCCGGTATTTTTCGAAACACGAAAACTCTGAACCATGCGAATGTGTCGAAATGGATTGAGGTTCCACTTCCACAGGCCGAAACGGTCGAAATTGCGATGCGGCAATTTAAATCTGAAAGTAGGGCACTGCAACAACGTATTGCTGAACTACAGGGCAAAGTGGACACAGATCAGCCGATTGCGGCGGCCAGTTTAGCTGGCGTTGTGGTGGACGACGAGCAAGCCGTGTTGACAGGTTCATGGCAACGCTCAACATCATCCAAATCCTATATTGACAGTGGATATCAGCATGACCTCAGTCAGGGCAAGGGAGACAAAACCGCCTTGTTCCAAACTCCTGCTGGGCTCGCTGGCGAGTACGAGGTTCGCTTTTCTTTTGCGGCCGGCAGTAACCGCACTAAAACACTACCGGTTACGGTCACGCATGCTGCGGGAAAAACGACCGTCATTGTCGATCAAACCGTCGTGCCGCCAATTAAGAACCGCTTGATATCGTTGGGAAGGTTTTCGTTCAAGCCGAGTGACCGAGCTCAGGTGCTAGTTGAGACGACGGGAACGACTGAGCATGCCATTATTGATGCTGTGCAGTTCTTGCCGGTAGCTGAGGCGGACGCACAAGCTAAGCAAGCCAATGTTATCCGCGACGAAAAACGGGACACTGCCGAATTAGTCGAACTTAAATCGCGGTTAGAGAAACTAACAGCGCGACAGCCTCAGCGTCCGCTGGTTATGTCGGTGCAGGAGGAAGAAGAAATCGGTGACACAGCAATCCACGTGCGTGGTGATGTGCATAACTTGGGCGGCGCAGCGCCTCGTGGATTCTTGCAGGTCTTACCAGTTTCAACAGATATTGCGTTTACGGGCAAAGAAAGCGGCCGTCATGAATTAGGGGAGTGGTTGGCTGACCGCGACAACCCCTTGCTTGCCCGAGTGTTTGTAAATCGGATTTGGCATTGGCTCTTTGGTGCTGGAATTGTCCGTAGTGTTGATAATTTTGGAGCGACTGGTGAGTTGCCATCGCATCCCGAGTTGTTAGATTATTTGGCGCTACGGCTGCAACAGGATCAGTGGTCCACGAAGAGCTTGATTCGCGAAATTGTATTGTCGCGTACATATCGATTGAGCTCCGCAATGAACGAAGAGAGTATTGAAGTGGATCCC
>DTSG01000267.1:0-2674 GCA_012965455.1 Planctomycetaceae bacterium
AAAAACGAAAAAACTAAAGCGCTGCCAATCACCAGACGACTATCCCAAACGGTATTGTCAAACTCTGGGTCTAGCAAAGAACTCGGACCGTCGGGCTCATGTGTCAAAACCTCGTCAGGCTCTGCAGCAACTAATTCACCGGTCGCAGTCGCCGGCGGGTAGGCATATCCGGGATCGGGCAGCGTTGCCGCCGCAGCAGCAAATGGGTCTACTGGAGCCGTCGGTGTAGAAAATGCACCTAAATCAACAACATCATTCGTAGCCGCTGGCGTTTCGACAACATTGGCATCCTCCAGATCGATAACTTCCACTGAATCGCTGCCTGTCGACTCTTCAATTTCTAGCCCCTCGAGCGAATCTGCTATTTTTGCATCGCGGGTGATCGGATCGCCTTTGGCATCCGTTGCGAACTCCAAACTCTCGTCAATCGACGTCGGTGCAGCAGGACCGTCCGCTAACACTTCTGTCAATATTGCCTTCGCTTGAAATCGTGTTAGATAGGATTGCTCCACCAAAAACTTGATAATTTGTTTGGGAGTCCATTGATTTTCTCCCTGCAACGCTTGCCGCCGCAATTTGTCCAACAACTCTGTTTCAAGCAGGCCTTTGGAAGCGATGTGTTCTATGAATTGCTTAGCGTCCATCCGTTATTCTCTCGATTTAAGATTAAGAGTTGATCGTGTCTTGTTTTTCAATCCGACTGAATGAGTTTTTAAATCAAACACATTTTTGAGCCAAAATTGTTTTAATAATTAATGTCATCTTCCTGCACCGTCATCAATTGCACTTGGTCTACACCAATGACCATCCCCGCATCAATCGCGGCGATAACCTGCTGATGCAACGCTTCTTCATTGGCTTCTACAATCAACTTGTCTGGATCTCCTAGATCGGCCCGTACAAGTCGCATTTGAATACGCAAATCCTTCACATTGGCACATTCAATATCCAACCCATCCTCACCCATCACCCAAAACACATTTTCCGCATCCACTTTGACCGTAATGAACTCTGGGTCGTCATCCTTATCATCAGGAATCGACTGAGTGCTGGCCTCTTCACTTTGCGGAGTCGGAATGGGTAACGAGGTTTGAATGGTAAAAGCAGCCGTCATCACGAAGAAAATCAATAGCAAGAACGTAACGTCCACCATGGGCGTCATATCTAGTTCGCCGTCGTCGGGTTTAGACCCTACGAAGTCCACTATATCGTCGTCTGACAAATCTTCGTTCTCTGTTATCACCAATACACTCCGACTTCTTAAATAAACAAATTATTCTCATCACACCAACAATTCCCCGAGCAACAAACGTCACTTAGGAACTTGCTTGATAGCAATGAATATACTCTTAGTCGAATCAGTCCCTACTGCTCCAATCGCTTGACCAACGCGGGAAATATCCTTGTGTTTCACCAGTCCGGAAGCCTGCAATAAAACCTGTCGCTTTTCATCCTGCTGTACAAATTGATTCACAAACTCAGTAATCTCAGTCGACTGAGTGTCGGGGTCCGACGAGAACACCTTCGGCTGTGAGCTGCCAGGCACAGGCGCTGATACGATCACTCTATCACCCTCTTTGTAAATATTAATCACAATCGCTTTGTCCGCCATTACGGGTTTGCTAGCAACTGCGTTCGGCAGTTCCGCGGAAGCAGGTGTATCCATTTTCGAGGCAACAATGAAGAAAATCAGCAACAGAAACGTGATATCAATCATCGGAGTGATATCCATTTCGGTTTCTTCTAATTTGCTCCGCTTGAGCATCGTGTCAGAATTTAGGTCGTGACTCATATTGTTATTATTCTCAAACTATTTCGTCATTTTCTGTGCCGCTGAATTGGCTGCGATTTTCTTTCCGCAGCACCCTCTAGCGTTGCGGACTAGTCATCCAAACTATGCTTTAATGCGGGCAAAAACCGAGTTAAACCTGCTCCTACCATATCTTCCATCTTGCGAATTCGGATGTTGATAAATGCCAACACGATTGTCAGTGGAATCGCGATTGCCAAACCGCTAGCAGTAGTTATCAGAGCCACCATGATATTACCAGCAAGGATTGCAGGATCGACTTGATCAGCAGTGGCCAATTTACCAAACGCCCCCATCATCCCAATCACAGTACCGAATAACCCAACCATCGGTGCACTTTTAACAACCGTGTTAATCAAACTACAACGGTTCTCCAAGTCAGCCAGAATGTCACGGCGAAAGCGGTCTGCCAACAATCGGCGGACTTGGATGTATCCCAGCGCTCGATTTAGCACTGCCAAATAGACCAACTGTGCCATCGCTCGTTTGTCGCGATCACAGATCTCAGCAACGCCCTCAAAATCCTTTTCTAACAACGGCTCTTCAACCACTGCCAAGAATTCATTGAGCTGCTTTTCGTGCTTGAATCGCTTAGCACCTACGCGTCGCCAAGTCACGACAACGAGGTACAAGCCCCACAATGACAACAAAGCTAAGATACCGTAGATAGAATTACCAACGAGATCAAAAATCTGGTCTTGAACGTCTGCTGAACTTTCAGCTTGTGCAAATAATAGCATGCCTTACTCTCTCTAATTTTTTCTTTTACTTAACTGAACGGGGTAATAATAATTGTGTTTAAAAGTACGAGCCACCGTTATTGGCGGCGCGCAGCAACTTTGTATTCTTGTTTCGTGACATAAA
>DTSG01000267.1:2684-3294 GCA_012965455.1 Planctomycetaceae bacterium
CCGTGCCACGAACTTCAAATGTTGTTCGCCGCACTTCATCCATTTGTTTTCCAGCGGCTGTCGCAGTGGCGAATTCGAGGTCAGTGAGTTTTTGATTTAAGACGGTTGGGTAAGCGTGCGTCGGAAATCGTCCTTGCACGGCTATTCCCGCCTTCTCGCATAGTTCACGAGTCCACAACCGTGCATTTGCATCCGACGGATCATACACTCCACGATTATCCGCCTTTTCACGCGAATACGCCATTGGTGCTGTGTCGGAAAGGTTCTTGGCGTAGTCGAATGTTTTTACGCCTCCGCCAAAAACAACGCACTCAATACTAAAGGAATCCAAAATACGTGCAAAACTTCCAATGTTGAGAGCTGTAATGTTGACTCGCCAACGGTCACTGTAATCCTCACCTCCACCACCGCCGGTCCCGCCGGGTGACCGTTTATCGCCCATACCGCTACCATGGCTACTAGAGGTCGCTCCAGTGTTGAGAGCTACGAGCGCACCGGAAGTCGCTGTGACGAGGTCCGTGACGGCTAAAAACGTCTCTTCAATACGTGGCTCTGTGAAATCCTGTACTTCCTCCAGACCAGGAGCTTCCACATCCTCTTCATATCCTTT
>DTSG01000268.1 GCA_012965455.1 Planctomycetaceae bacterium
GATTTGATTTCAATCGCGGTGCCAGCATTCTCGTGTGTGTCGTTGGCCAAGACGGCAATCGTGACAGCTGTGTTCACAAGAGTTGCCGCCACATCATCCGTTGCTTCTGGACTTGGCAAGATCTCTTTGACTTCGAAGTTATCCACTTGCATGCGGGAATTCACTGCGAATAGTCCTAACTTACCGTCCGTTAGGTCTTCACCTGTAAAGGTAACGTTGCCAACTTCAATGTCATTAACGATAAAGCGGACGCTGCTACCTTCGACGCGTAGTTCGGCAGCATAGTCTGTGTTCTTCTGGATGGTGGCGTTGGTGCTATCCAGCGTTGTGTAACGACCGTTTGAGCATTTACCGATTTGCCAAGCGCGGTTTACATAGCGAGCGTACTTGAACTGCGTATCACTAACATAATCGAACACGAAGCCGCCGTTGGTGGCGCGGTTGTTCAGCGATGGTGATTGCAGCGTCGCACGCATCAAGTACTTGTTGGGTAGGTCAACGCCAAGGTTTAGCGTTGCCATGGAAGTACCATTCTGGTTTTGTGAAGTAAAGCGACCGTCAGCGGCAGCCCAAGTTCCAGCTGCGTAGCTAAAGTCTTCGGCAATGTTGTCATTAAAGTCGTCGTACACAGGCAAGCCGGCTGCGACGATGCCACTTACTTTACCAACGTCAGATTGGCCAGCACTGTCGGTCACGGTGTAGGTAAAGTCCACTTCACCGCGGAAGTCTTGGTTCGGTGTGAAACGCACGAAGTCCGCGAGGCTATCTGCGTCCGGGCCATCAAGCATTTCCAGCGTCCCGCCGGCGGTTGTCGAAACTGCCGATACGTGGATCGTGGTGTTTTCTACTGGTGTATCGTTGTCCAATACTTGCAGGTCAATCGCGGTGTTGACAAGCGTCTGGAACGAATCGTTTTCTGCATCTGGACTAGGGATGAATTCACGTATCACAATGTCATCGAAATGAGATTTACTGCGAACTCCCGTTAAACCGAGTGAACCTGTATTAAGGTTACCACTAAAGGTCCGAGTAATCGTTTCAACTTCGTCAACGAACAAGGTCGCTGTGGCGCCTTCGATGACTAATACTACCTCATAGTCGCGGGTTTGACTTAGCGTGGCACTCCTCGTGGTTAACGCGCGGTCACTACCGTTGACTACTTCGCCCATCGTCCAGCGGCGGCCTTCGACCGAGCCGAGGATGTATTTAAAGTTAAGCGCGTCTTGGTAATCAAACACCAGGCCACCGTTGCTTTGGTAACCACCGTTGCGATTGAAACGCATCGTGCTGCTTAGTTCTGTGTTGACTGGCAGTGCGACGCCGATGCGAGCGATTGCTAGCGAGCGACCGTTACGGCTGTTGGATATATAGTGATCGTTGATAATCATCCACTCGCCGGAAACAACGTTAAAGTCTTCGGCCACGCCGTCATCGAAATCTTCGCGAAGTGGTAAACCAGAGGCGACCGTGACCGCGACACTACCGCGATCTGTTTGGTCAGCAGCGTCGGTGACGATGTACTCAAACGTATCAACACCACGGTAGTCTGTGCTGGGGGTGTACGTGATCGAGTCATTCTTACCATCTTGGTTGCTATCGATAAGTTCGATCGTGCCGTGAGCAGCAGCGCTAGCAGATTTGATTTCAATCGCGGTGCCAGCATTCTCGTGTGTGTCGTTGGCCAAGACGGCAATCGTGATGGGGGTGTTCACAAGAGTTGCCACCGCATCATCCGTTGCTTCTGGACTTGGCAAGATTTCAGCGATACGGACGTTATCGAATGACGTAATTCCTCGCTGTGTACCGACGCCGAGCTTACCATTACGCACGTTTTCGGTGCCGAAGTCATGAGTGATTTTTAGTTGTTCATTTACATAAAAGGAAACGACGTTACCTTCCATTCGCATTTCAAATTCGTAGTTAGTGCCTGCTTGAATACTCTCGGAATTTGACTCGAGTCCCCGCAAGCTGCCATTTTTAAGTTCGTTCATGAACCACTTGCCACGGCTCGCATTAGCACCGACGTATTTATAGTTACTGGCGTCTACATAGTCGAAAACGATCAGGCCTGTCCGCAGGTAACCCGATATGTTCTTCATATTGACGGTTGTTTCCATGCGAACTTTGTTGGGCAGGGGCACGGTTAGGTCGACCAAACTAAACGCGTTGGAGCGAGTGGAATCTGGCGTCGCGTTATAGCCGTTGTTGACCACTTCAAAAGTACCTGAGGCAACCGAGAAATCATCTGCGACGCCATCGTTGAAATCTTCTTCAAACGGCAGAGTTCCTTGTGCGGTTACTTCTAGAGAGTAGCTGCCGTATGTAATGATATCGCTGGAGACAGCATTGTTTTCGCCGTATACGAGGACATCGTGAGCGGGGAGTATATCGGCTGGGTTTGATGTAAAGAAAATTGTCCCTTCGGCGGTGGCTCGCATGGGAACCGAGAATACAAGTAATTCACTAGTGCCAAGAGTAGACAAGCCGGCCATGGATCCAATTTCATCCATCAGTCCAGCGGTAGTTGTGGTGCCGGATTTAAAGTTTGTGTAGGGGGTATAGTGTGTTGCGGCTCCGGTAACACTTGCAAATTGTGAGGGGTAGTTGATATCGAGAAACGTAGCGAAGACACCATCGCCATCGGTACGTAGGTCGGTTGTTAGTGCGCGTAGTTGGAAAGTGTCGTTAAGGTTAATTTTGGTGATAGGATTGCCGCTGTTATCCGTAGCGACGAGGCGCATTTGGACTTTGTCACCAGCTTCACCTTCGGCAAGATCGGCGAGCCCCGCGAGCATATCGGCAGCGAGGAGTTCCCGATTTTCGAGCGTCTCTAATTGCAGTTTTGTTTCAACTGATCTTCGCAACCATGATTTATCTTTGAGTGAAAGTCCATTTTTTCGTGCACGATTGATCATGTAAATAAGCTCGCTTTAGCAAACACTATGTAAGAGAATAATATGGAGTTTTAGATAACTGCAGTCGTTCACAAACGATTGCCTATGCAGTCAATTTAGGCAAGTAGGGGTGATTAAATGAATGTCGGTTTATTGTAGTTCGTTGAGGATAACAAAACAGTCTAATCTTGGCAACGAAAATGCGATTTATGGTGTTTAGATACCCCTAAATAGTGGTGATTCCTGCTAGTGGGGTACATTATCCCAAGCCCCTGAGATATTGAATGCCCAAATTATATACAGCAGTCAAGTTTATTGTTCAAACCGGTCACAAAAACCTCCAAAATATAGTATATTTTCGGATTTTCCTTCGCTGAAACGTACCCAATTTGGACACATAGTAAACGACAATTTTACTGTGGCTATTCATTGATGGTTCTATTGGTGTTAATTCGTGGTCGTGGTCCCTAGTAGTAAATCCAGCGTGTTTTCAAGTTCGTCTGTTAAGTAGTTATCGTTACTAAGCAGTTGTAAGCCATCGCGAGTGAAGAAGTCTTCGCCTTCGCCTTCCCCATCACCATTATCGGCTTCGACAATTGCAATAGAAGTGCTACCAAATTGAATCAGCGACGGTGGCACAGGAGTGTTGGTACCGTGGAGCAACACGTCGTGTAGTGGAATGATATCGGCGCTGTCGCTGCCAAAGAGATTTGTACCGGCGGCAAGGGCTTTGAATTGAATCGTGGACACCAGCATACGTTCTGACCCTGTCTGGTTGACGTCAGCGAAAACTCCCCATTCATCGACCACTCCGGCCGTGGCAAAACTTGCCGAGGCGCCATTGGCGAACGGGGCCGTATTGACAGGCGTACCGACGGGCGCCACGAGCCGTGCATCATAATACATATCAAGATAAGCAGCGAAGACCCCATAAGCGGTGGAGCGAGTATCTTGCGTATACATCGAAACAAAGAAGTGATCGCCGACTTCGATTTGGCTCAGGATGTCATCATTTACATTGGTGATATCGAAACTAAAGACGACATGTCCATCGGTTTCATTGAGGTGATTAATGATTTGCAGCGGGTCGCTCGGCGTCAATTGGCCATCTTGGTTGACGTCATAATAGGGGGCACCAGTTCCACTACGCGGTTTGGGAAGCAAGTAGCTACTATTGTTGTTAAGTTCGTTGATGGCAACGATTATATCTATGGATGATATAGCACCATCGTCGTTTATGTCTAATGGATTCACCTTGTTGTGCCACGGATACGTAGCGGCCACAACAACATCGAACGATTCGGATGTTGTGGCATTATCGCCGGTAGTAGCAAGGTCATTGTCGAGTCCACCATCAGTAACAGTGACTGTAATGGTAGCTGTGCCACTTTGATCTGCCAGCGGAGTGAATTTCAAGCTTCCCGAGACAGCGGCACTGCTGTAGGCAACCGTTGGGTTAGCGATTAGTGACGTATTGCTACTTACTGCCGTCACGGCCAGGTTTTGGGTCTCGCCGCCACCTGCGGTAATACCGGTCAGGTTGACGGTTTGCTCGGAGGCGTCTTCATCGATGGTCAGGTTATCAGGCTGAATTAAAGTGGGGTCATCGTTTACCAGATTGACCGTGACATCAAATGTGCGACTTGTCGTCGCATTGTCTCCGGGCGTGGCAAGCCAGCGGAGCGAATTTCAAGCTACCCGTGGCAGCGGCACTGCTGTAGACAACCGTTGGGTTAGCGATCAATGACGTATTGCTACTTACTGCAGTCACGGCCAGGTTTTGGGTCTCGCCACCACCTGCGGTAATACCGGTCAGGTTGACCGTTTGCTCGGAGGCGTCTTCATCGATGGTTACATCACTCAGAGCACCAAGTGTGGGGACGTCATTTGTCGAGTCGACTGACACGTCGAATGTTTGCGTAGTCGTCGCGTTGTCGCCGGTAGTGGCAAGGTCATTGTCGAGCCCTCCATCGGTAACGGTGACTGTAATGGTAGTCGTGCCTTCTTGATCTGCCAGCGGAGTGAATTTCAAGCTACCCGTGGCAGCGGCACTGCTGTAGACAACCGTCGGGTTAGCGATCAATGACGTATTGCTACTGACTGCCGTCACGGCCAAGTTTTGGGTCTCGCCACCACCTGCAGTAACACCGGTCAGGTTGACCGTTTTTTGAGAAGAATTTTCTTCAATTGTTAAGTCCACCAGTGAGTTCAGAGTCGGGTCATCGTTTACCGGATTGACCGTGACATCAAATGTGCGACTTGTCGTTAAGTTATCAACGGTCGTAGCAAGGTCATTGTCGAGGCCGCCATCGGTAACGGTGACTGTAATGGTAGTCGTACCTTCTTGATCTGCCAGCGGAGTGAATTTAAGTGTGCCAATCGCGTCGGCGGATGTATAGGTTACCACTGGAGCGGTGATTAATAAATTGTCTTGGAACAATTGGCTTGCTTCGTTGGCGGAAAGAGACCTGTTATATATGCTCACATCATCGATTGATCCATGGAACGGAAGTGTATTGTCGGTTCTCTTCCCTAGCCAAAGGTTCACGAGATTGTCTGGGGCCGTAGGAACTAAACTAGATCCAGTAAGTGTGACTTCCGCACCGTTAATAAAATACTGAACAAGCCCAGTGCTTGGTGCATAAACGGCGACAACATGTGCCCATTCATTAAGATTGTATGAATCCGTTGGAGAACTCCAATCAGTTCGAACGTTGTGTTGTAGAAAACGAGGCAAGAATTTCATTCCGGTGGGGCCAGTCAGCTCGGAACCAGTGTGGATCTCGAAGTTGTTTTGCCCCTTCGACATGATCATCCCAGCCGCTTTAGCCGGATTGGTGGGGTCGGGAAGTGATGCCGCGTTAAACCATAGACTGACTGAGAAGTTCGTTGAATCGAACGCGTCGCTCTCGGGAATTTCGATGTAATTGTCGACACCGTCGAAGAAGTAAGCGTTGTCGGGTATGCCGAATCGATCGGAAGTCAAGGTAGCGCCATAAACGGTTCCGTGGTTACCAAGGCCGCTCGAATCCTGCGCGCTCCCAGCGAACTTGTAGTTCGCAACAAGTCCGTTTGTCGCCGTGACCCGCAAGTTCTGGGTTTCACCGCCACCGGCTGTGATACCTGCCAGTTGAACTGTTTGCTCGGAGGCGTCTTCATCGATGGTCAGGTTATCAGGCTGAATTAAAGTGGGGTCATCGTTTACCGGATTGACCGTGACATCAAATGTGCGACTTGTCGTTGCGTTGTCTCCGGTCGTGGCAAGGTCATTGTCGAGTCCACCATCGGTAACGGTTACTGTAATGGTAGCTGTGCCACTTTGATCTGCCAGCGGAGCGAATTTCAAGCTACCCGTGGCAGCGGCACTGCTGTAGACAACCGTCGGGTTAGCGATCAATGACGTATTGTTACTTACTGCAGTCACGGCCAGGTTTTGGGTTTCGCCACCACCTGCGGTAATACCGGTCAGGTTGACCGTTTGCTCTGAGGCGTCTTCATCGATGGTCAGGTTATCAGGCTGAATTAAAGTGGGGTCATCGTTTACCGGATTGACCGTGACATCAAATGTGTGACTTGTCGTTAAGTTATCAACGGTCGTGGCAAGGTCATTGTCGAGTCCACCATCGGTAACGGTTACTGTAATGGTAGCTGTGCCATTTTGATCGGCCAGCGGAGTGAATTTCAAGCGACCCGTGGCATTAGCACTGCTGTACACAACCATTGGATCAGCAATTAGTGACGTATTGCTACTTACTGCCGTCACGGCCAGGTTTTGGGTTTCGCCACCACCTGCGGTAATACCGTTCAGGTTGACCGTTTGCCGAGGTGCATCTTCATCGATAGTCAGGTCATCAGGCTGAATTAAAGTAGGTTCATCGTTTACCGGATTGACTGTGACATCAAATGTGCGGCTTGTCGTTAAGTTATCACCCGTAGTCGCTAAGTTTTTATCGGCGCCACCATCGGTCACCGTCACGGTAATGGTCGTAACACCGAACTTATCCGCAAGGGGTGTAAAACTCAATGTGCCCGTTGCATTAGGACTGGTGTAGACAACCGTTGGATTAGCCAACAACAACGTATTATTGCTTGCCGCAGTTACCTGCAGCGGTTGCTCACCATCATCACCATCTGTAATGCCTGCAAGGTTAACTGTTTGCTGGGGTGCATCTTCGAGAACATTCAGATCGTTGATTTCATTCAAGGTGGGTGCTTCGGTAGAATTCATATTGAAGTCGCCAAGCAGCCTGATCAGTGAGATCTTGTTGCCGGAACGTCCGGCGATGAGGATCTTTCCATCGGGCATCGAGAGGACGGCGTGGCCGTAGTCATTCGCACCGGTAAAATCTGGGATGCCCCGCGTGCCATCGCCAGCGAAGGTCGCATCAAGCACCCCGTCGTAGGAGATGCGGGCGATTGAAAGGTCCCAGTTGCTGCCGTTATAGGAGGATCCGCTAATGAGAATCTTGCCATCAGGCTGGAGTGTGGCCCGATAACCCTGATCGGCAGAGTTCAGCACCGGGATACGGAGTTTGCCAACGGTGGCAAAGGTGGTGTCGAGGGTACCATCGAAGTGATGGCGGGTCACGGCGAAGTCTTTTCCACCGCTACTGCCGGTGGATCCGATAACTAGGATCTTCCCATCGGGTAGTTCGAGGATATCGTTGACAAACTCGTTGTCGCCTGGGAGATCGACACGTGTCTCGAGTTCCTTGCCGCCGTAGGTGTCAATCCGCTGGAGGCTAAAGGCTGTGCTCTGCGCGCCTCGCCCAATCAGCAGGATATCGCCATCGTCGCGGACAGTCAGGCCACGACCAAAATCGTTAGCATGGCGGCCACCGACATTATAATTTCGATTCCCAAAAACAGGATCAACCGTACCGTCCTGTAGATAGCGGGTGATGCGGAAGTCGGCGTTATCCCTGCCCATGGCCAGCAGCTTGCCATCGGGCTGGATGGCTAAGTCATTGATCTGCATGACGTGGATATTACGAATCAAACCCGTTGCATGTCCCAGAGCATCACTACCAAAAGAAGTATCCAACACACCATCAACTGAATAACGAGCGAGGTATGTGCCCCCACCAACAATGATTCTGCCTTGCTTGTCAAAAATCATCGTGTTGATATGGCGGTTGGTACCGAGGTTCGTCTCAGTAACACCGTTAGTGCCAAAGGTTGTGTCTAGAGTCAAATCACTATTGAATCGCATCAATCCGTAATGATTGTTTACACTACCAACAGCCAGAATCTTGCCGTCATCGAGTAGCGTCATGTCGTTGATAAAGTCGATGCCGGCACTGACCGACAGGACCTGCATACCGTCGGTATCAAACGAGGTGTCGAGGGCTCCTGGGACGGTGGTCCAGGTGGGTGAGGCGTCAAAATTGGGAACGGCGGTGACGGTGATGGCGACCGTATCCGTATCACTCTTCGCGCCGCCGGTACCGAAATGCCCATGGTCGTTGGTGGTGATGGTGAGCGTTGCCTCGCTGCCGACATAGTCGGCCTGGGGCTGGAAAGCGATCCAGCTCAGCGCCTGGTTGATGTCATCGACCTTGCCGGTGAAGGTCATGGTGGGGTCGTTGGTGCCGTCTCCTACGGAGTAGGTAAGTCCACCGGTGGGGTCGGGATAGATCAGCGTAACCACGCCGTGTGCTGCGGTGAGGGTGGTCTGCACCCTGTGGGCTCCGGAATCGGCATCACTGGTGGAGATCCGATTATCGCGGAAATCGGTAAAAGCGATTGGCGTGTTGACCTGCGTGGTCTGGACTTCGGCCGGAACGCTGTTTACTGGGGCGATGTTGGCCGCCAACAACCGTCGATCTTCTAATTGTTCTAGAAGTACACGACGATAACTTTGGTTACGGCGCAGTTTATTCACAGAATAAGTTCGACTAAACATGTGTAACAATCCTGTCGCGATAGATTACATATAACGCTAAATAGGGCTGACCCTTGCTAGGTAAGGGAACCCAATTGAGGGGTTAATAAATCCCGCATTCTACCAATTGAAGATGCTTTGTCAAAATAAATATCAATGAATTTTTATGTATTCTCAGTAACACAACCAGTGATCGGGAGCCGGAATTAGCCGGCGGCTTCGGCTTACGCAAAATTAGGGAGTGACCTAGCCCGTGTGCGCCACTTAGGCGAGTAGGTAAATTCAGGCGTATTACAAATTATCGAAAACTGACAGTGTCCTGCTACGTTGCACATTCACCAATTCAAACCTAAAATAGACAATTCAATTATCAATCACTTCAAAAAAAATCAAAGATCAGCAAAAACAGACACCATGACAGATTCGCTCAATAAATACAGTGCTCGTGTTACCCAACCCCGCAGCCAAGGCGCCTCGCAAGCGATGCTCTACGCAACCGGCATGACCGAAGAGGATATGAATAAGCCGCAAGTCGGTATTGCCAGCGTCTGGTATGAAGGTAACCCCTGTAACATGCACCTGCTCGACCTTTCGCAAGAAGTCAAACATGGTGTCACTTCTGCAGGTATGGTCGGTATGCGATTTAATACTATCGGTGTCTCCGACGGTATCTCTATGGGTACCGAAGGCATGTCCTTCTCGCTGCAATCACGAGACCTCATCGCCGACTCCATCGAAACCATCATGGCCGCCCAATGGTACGACTCGCTGATCGCTATCCCCGGCTGTGATAAAAACATGCCCGGCTGCGTCATGGCCATGGGACGACTCGACCGCCCGGCCCTGATGGTCTACGGCGGAACCATTAAAGCCGGCTGCCACAATAACCAAAAACTCGATATCGTCTCCGCCTTCCAAAGCTATGGCGAGTACCTCAGCAAACAAATCGATGATGAAACACGACAAGCGATCGTGCGGCAATCCTGTCCCGGCCCCGGTGCTTGTGGCGGAATGTACACCGCCAACACGATGGCCACTGCCATCGAAGCCATGGGTATGTCACTGCCCTTTAGCGCTTCGATCCCAGCGGTCGATCAAGAGAAAATCGATGAATGCCAAGCAGCCGGCGGCGCCATCAAACGACTCATGGAACTCGATCTGAAACCCTCTCAAATCATGACTCGAGCAGCATTCGAAAATGCCATGGTCATGGTTATGGCACTCGGCGGTTCAACCAATGCGGTCCTGCACCTGATCGCTATCGCGCGGAGCGTCTCTGTCGACCTAACACTGGACGACTTCCAATCCGTTAGCGACCGAGTGCCCTATATCGGCGACCTGAAACCATCTGGGAAATTCGTGCAAGAAGACCTCCACGCAGCGGGCGGTACTCCAGCAGTCATGAAATACATGCTTGATAAAGGCTACCTCGATGGCGATTGCATAACCGTTACCGGAAACACACTCGGAGAAAACCTCGCCAATGTCCCCGGCCTAGTCGCAGGCCAAACCGTTGTGCAAACCGTTGAAGAACCCATCAAAGCCAGCGGACACTTGCGAATACTCCGTGGAAACCTCGCCCCAGAAGGTGCCGTTGCAAAAATCACGGGTAAAGAAGGACTCCACTTCAACGGCCCAGCAAATTGCTTCGATAGCGAAGAAGATATGCTACGAGCACTCGAAGACGGTAACATCAATGCCGGTGATGTCGTCATTATCCGCTATGAAGGCCCCCAAGGTGGCCCAGGGATGCCTGAAATGTTGACGCCAACCTCGGCAATTGTCGGCGCGGGGCTCGGTGACAAGGTTGCACTTATGACCGACGGCCGCTTCTCCGGCGGCTCCCACGGATTCATCGTCGGCCATATCACGCCCGAAGCTCAAGTCGGTGGCCCTATCGCACTGATCCAAAACGGTGACCAAATCACCATCGACGCGGAGGCCAACAGAATCGAAGTCGACCTAAGTGATGAAGAGCTTCAAGCCCGCAAAGACAATTGGACAGCTCCCGACTTCAAAGCAACGCGAGGCACACTTTACAAATACATCAAGTGTGTTAAAAGTGCCTCGGAAGGCTGTGTCACCGACGAGTAGTTTTCGGCCGTGAAGAAAACGATTCTGGCAGACTGCGGCGAACATTTCATGCGTGTCAATTCGTGGTACCAATGAGTGGTCAAAAATTCCTACCCGTACCCTTGGTTAGCATCATAAACGCCTTTTCAAGGTCGACCGCCTCTTCCGCTAGCAGCGTCAACCCGTACCCAGCTTCCACGAGTACTCCTGCCAGATGGCTAAAGTCCTCAACCCCCTCAACCAACGTCACTATTATCTGCTCGTCGACCATTTCAACCTTGTCCACATCATCATGCTGCTCTAGCAAGCGAGCAGCCGCGGCAGCATCTTTATCCACCATGATGTTTAAGATCACCTGCTTGCGAATCTGCTTCATTATATCCGCAACCGTTGAATTCACCGTCATCACACCTCGATCAATGATGCCAAACTTATTACAGACGTCCGCTAATTCCGGCAGAATGTGACTAGAAACAACAATGGTCTTACCGGTCTGTCCCAGTCGCCGCAACAGTTCCCGCATTTCAATTCGAGCGCGTGGGTCCAACCCACTCAACGGTTCATCTAGCAACAACACCTGCGGGTCATGCAACAACACTCGCGCCAATCCTAGACGCTGCGTCTGACCCCGTGAAAGCGTATTGGCATAAGCATCACGCTTAAAATCAAGATCTACGATCTCCAACATTTCATTACATCGCTTGCGCCGCGCCTCACCGGTAATTCGGTAAGCAGCCGCAAAGAACTCCAAGTATTCAATGACCTTCATGTCATCATAGACACCGAAAAAGTCTGGCATGTAACCCAC
>DTSG01000269.1 GCA_012965455.1 Planctomycetaceae bacterium
TGCAAATAGAATCGCAGGTAGACGGGATTGAAACATAACTCAATTGTAGCAAGGATTCGGTTTATCGACACGTCAGAAAAGTCGCCGACCAAGAGCACTCTTATGCAACGCAATGGTATTATGCGTGAATCGGAGTCAGTTCTCCCGTACTGTCAGCAAACACGGGTGCTTCAACCCCCATCTTTTCAAGCATCGTGACAAATAGGTTGGACATGGGAACATCCGAACCTACTTTCACGTAATGGTTGTGTTCCAAACCCAACTTATTACCACCGGCAAATATGAGTGGGTAGTTGTTGTTGTTATGAGTAATGCTGTTACTACATCCATGCAGCACCATCGTGCGATCCAGCAGCGTACCATCCCCTTCCTGAGTCGATTTCAACCGCTGCAGGAAGTAGGTAAGTTGTTCTGTCATAAACTTGTCCCATTTTCCCAAAGCGACTGCCCCTTCAGGTTTATTCCAGCCATGAGCCAGGGTATGCAGGTTTGCCTTGAACCCTTCACGGAACGGAAAAGGACCAGCCACACTGGAAGCATCTGCCATACTGGCAATCTGATAAGTAGCGACTCGGGTGGAATCACTTTTAAATGCCAGCCACATTAAATCGTACATCGTACGCATATATTCCTTGGGCGCTTCCGAATCGGCTTCCAGCTTCAACAGACTGCGTTCTTCATCCGTCAGTAACGGCAGCGGAATATCCAACCAGCGCTGCGTCCGTCGAACCCGTTGTTCGATCTGACGCACGGATGACAGATACTCATCTAATTTTTCCTGGTCGTGTCGGCCAAGTCTCCGCCTTAGCGAGTTTGTATCTTCCATGACCAGATCCAGCATACTGGATGCACTTCGCAGGCGCCGTTGCTGTCGCTTTAAATCTTCGTCGGCTAAACCAAACAAACGATTAAAAATCATCAATGGCTGATTCATCGCCGGGATCGGACGACCCTTAATATCGTAGCTAAGGGTACTTGATCGCGTTGGTTCACCAACCCCCCCGTCGGTAGACATCGTGATCGATGAGTAACGGGTCTGGCTGCCGACAGCAGCCGCCGCTACCTGGTCAACCGACACGGTGTTATGCAACAGTGTCTTGTCAAACAATGCCCCTGTCAGGAAGGTGTCTCCCGTATCATGCCCTCCCATTCGGCGGCCATTGGGATGAGACATGCCGCCAATGATCGTGACCGATTCACGAACCGACTCCAGCGACTTCAGACTTTCATTGAATGTGAAATTTTTACCTTCACCGTTGGGAAACCAACGCCATTTGTGAAGGTCACTCCCTTCCTTAGGCATACCGACGCCAAAGGGGAAGTACATCGCACACATCCGCGCGGGAAGTTCTGCTGCGGCTGTCTGATTACCCATCGCTTCCAAATAAGGAAGCGCCATCGAGATACCGCTTCCAAGCAGGAACGTGCGACGATCTAAATGCCATGATCGCATGATTTTCAATGCCTCAACTGGTTTATTAGTACGCCATTAGTGGTGCATCATCTTAGATATTCATTTTAACGTACAGGTGGATTGTGACCAACCTTTATTTCGTCCGGAACGCGTTACTGGAGACGATCCCCTTAATAAGCCCTAGTATACGATAATCCCGACGGATAAAGTCATTGGTTAAATCGTCCATCAGGTCTTCATCACTTAATTGTATATCACGTCCAAGCGCATAAATTGAAAGTCGCGTGACCAATGCGCGGGAAAAATCCTCACTACGATGGGCTATTAGATATTGTTTTAAGCTCTCGGCACCCCTCAGCTCCTGACCGTTTGGCAGTGTATCGGTCGCAACGACTGGTTTGGACTTCACTTCAGTTCGGAATTTACCAATCGCGTCATAATGCTCTAAAGCAATTCCCCAGGGATCAATTCCGCGGTGGCAGGAAGCACAGGACTCTTTGTTTCGATGAACTTCCAACTGTTCACGAACGGACAATTTGGCAAACTCTGGATTAGATTCATCTAGATCTGGGACGTCTGCCGGCGGCGGAGACGGAGGATCATTTAGCAACCGGTCACGAATCCAAACGGCGCGGCGGATCGGGTGGGAATCCCTGCCTGTGGAGCCAAGCATTAATACGCTGGCGTGACCTAACAAACCGCCACGACCTTCCTCTTTCAGGGCGACCTCCCGAAAGCCCTGTCCATAAACCCCTGTCACCCCGTAATGACGGGCCATAGGTTCGTTGAGCATCGTGAAGTCGGAGTCCAGCAAGTTCAGTGCACTACGATCCTTGAGCATCAAATGCCGGAAAAAATGACGGGTTTCTTGTAACATCTCTTCTTTCAGATTCGTTTCAAATCCCCGGTACGTTGATGTGTCAATGGCGATCTGAGCCGTGTTTTCCAATTTGAGCCACTGGTTGGTAAACTGAGTTACAAAACGCCAACCACGCGGATCTCGGAGCATACGATCAACCTGCGCACTAAGCACGGCAGGTCTGGACAGCTGGCCGGCCGCGGCCAGTTCGAATAATTCCTCGTCCGGCATCGTACTCCACAAAAAGTAGGACAACCGCGACGCCAGTTCCCAATCCGTGAGCTCTCGTTTCTTATTCTGAACCGGTTCTAACAGAAAAAGAAATGGCGGACTAATCAGTGCCATTGCCAGTGTTTCTTTGATCGCCTCTTCTAGGCTGGGAAAATCCGGGCGAATGCTTGTATAGAACCTGAGAAACTTCTGGATTTCAGTGTCCGTTGCAGGCCGCCGATAAGCACGCCTCAAGAAGCGAATGAGAACCTGCCGGACATAGGCCTGTTCATCGGTTGTCTGCAGTTCCGATTCAAAAAGAATATTGCGATGATGTACTGGGGGCCATTGGTCAAATACCGGCCCTTTGAATTCCACCGATTCGATATGGATGACAGGATAGCCTTGTTCAGGCGGGAAGCCCTTTTTCTTTTTTCCATCACGCTGTAATTCCACTTCCTTGGGTTTCCCTGCACCATCATCATATTGATTCAAGACGCGCACAACCAAACCGGGGAACTTCCCCTGCCCTCTGACCGGGAGCGGATGGTTTTCGACGCGCCCTGTGAATTCATAGATGGTCGACGCTGCGGTTGTCAGCTCAATCGTCTGGGTGACTTTCCAGATTTGTTCGGTATCCGGCCGATAACCGACAGAGACTTCCATTATCGGAGCCCCTTTGTCTTCCGGAATCTCGGCTCGCGCCTTCACGCGTATCCGGTAGTCGCCTTGTTCCGGATACTTGTCGACCATCTTGCCGTAAAAACCCTGCCAGCGTCCAAGGTAGTTGGAAACTTC
>DTSG01000270.1 GCA_012965455.1 Planctomycetaceae bacterium
AATAATCGATGACGCGCTTGTGCTGCTTGAACGAGAACTATCTAAGTACCGTATCAATTTAGAAACGACCATTGAGGAAATTCCGGACACACTGTGCAACGGAAACCAAATCCAACAAGTTCTCCTCAACCTATTAACCAATGCACGACAAGCGATTGACATGGGCGGCACGATCTGGTTGAAACTTCAGCACGATGAGGCCGAACAAATGACCATTCTCACAATTCGAGATTCTGGTTGTGGCATTCCACAAGATCAACTACCTCAGATTCTTGATCCGTTCTACAGCACGAAAGATGGGCCCGATGAAAGCGGTAAAGGAGGTACTGGATTGGGATTATCCTCCTGCCACAAAATCATCACCAACCACGACGGACGCATGAAAATCGAAAGCACTGTGGGAGTTGGCACTCAGTTCACGATTCTACTGCCCACGGCGAAAGCCGCTTAACACGCCCTGCCAATCAATGGCAATACACCAATAAGCGTCCATCCATGCGTTGCTGCACCTAAATAGTTCATCCAATAAATCCCATACATTAGGATTTCTTGTCAAAGAACTCTTCGGCTTCGACAAGCAACGGGTTAATCGTCTTTTCTTGCAAATCATGTGGTGGAGACCAATCAACCCAGCGGTATCCGACATGCTCAGTCACGTTGACTTTCGCTTTGCGACCTTTTTTGAGCTTAGCCATATAGATCACCAGTCGTTTTTGAACATCTTTGCCGCGTCCCTTCCAGTTGGACACTTTATAGGTTTGCTCAAAACGAAACCCTTTTATCAGTTTGATCGACTCCGCATCAATTCCGGTCTCTTCCGTGAATTCACGCAAGGCACATTCCCGTTTCGTCTCTCCTGGATCAACATGCCCCTTAGGTAAGTCCCAGCGACTGGCATGCTGCATAATTAGAAACTGTTTGTGGGTTTTTTTGCGGAATAACAAAATCCCACAAGACATCACTTCTTTCATCGTACAAGCTGTTCCTTCGCCAACCAACATTTAACTGCATGAAAAACTAACTCGCAAAAAGACTAATTCTCCGGAATCATAAAATCCGCAATAAATAACTGACTCTGGTGCTCATCGGTTCGCGTGCTAGTCCACATCAACTGTTTTCCATTTGGTGAAAATACAGGTAACACATCTGCTGCCACATTATCAGTCACTCGCACAGGCTCCTCAATGGCAAACTGGCCCGAGTCCGATATCGAGTACTTTGCCAACCAGAGGTCGTAGTTAGGCCGCCCACCGGTGGAATGATCAGCTCCAGACCAAATCAAGTATGGTTTATTCGGATGCCAGTATGGCCCCCAATTAACACCGGTCGTATCAGTTAATGCTCGTTCATTTTTCCCATCAACGCCGATCACATAGATTTGCAACATATGCTCCTCTTTGCGATCACTGCGAAAAATAACCCATTTGCCACACGGGGAAATAAACGGCCCACCGTCATAACCTTTAGCATTCGTCAACTGCCGCACTTTGCGACCGTTAGACTTCATGATATACAAATCAGGATCACCGTCGCGAGTACTACAAAATGCAATCCATTTACCGTCACTTGAGTAGGCACCTTCGGCATCATACCCATCAGCAGTGGTCAGACGCTTCAAGATATTTCCATCTAAATCCGCAACATACATATCGGTATGTGGATCAAAGGGCCAGGAATACCTGCGACGCACTCCGTTCTTACGATCCTCTGCCTGTTGCTTAATCTCCGCTTGTTCTGTTTCCGTCATCTGCGGATCTGTGTGACTTGACGAATACATAATCCGTTTTCCGTCGAGCGAAAAATAACTGCAAGTCGTACGTCCACGTCCGGTGCTGAGCATTCGTGGACGACCACCGGCTAACGGCTGCGTATAAATTTGGTAAAACGGATAATCCTTGGTAATTGCTTGATAGATAATCTGCGTCGCATCTGGTGAAAAATAACCCTCGCCCGCTTTAACAAAACCACTGGTGACTTGGCGTATATTCTTGAGGTATGTCGTTTCAACGCTAAGGCCGGTGTCACTCGCTGATTGAGCCGCTACTGTACCCACCGTTACCAGGAGTACCGCTAACGCCAGAAACCAACTGAACGATGTAACCACAATTGACTTCATGATCGACCTAACTATTTCCATTGCACCCAATCCTTAATAAATAACGCATTTCATTTCACACTCCCCAATGTAACAAAGTAGCAAAGCAATCGCTATAATCAAACCGACTCACAATTCAGCTAGATAGTTCACGCACACGTAGTTGTGTTTTATTCCGATTAATAAAATGAGGCAGCATCATGAAAATATATACCCGCGGAGGCGACCAAGGCGAAACTGGACTCGTCGGCGGCGGCCGCATAAAAAAGACTGCCCCACAAATTGCAGCCGTCGGTAGTTTAGATGAACTTAACGCACAACTTGGTGTTATCCGCAGTTTCGACGTTCGAGCAGACCTTGATCAGATGTTGCAAGGGATTCAATCGCGGCTGTTTGATGTTGGAGCGATTGTAGCGGAGGGGCCGGTTGGAGAATCCAACATCGAATTGTCCGAACAAGACAGCGTAGCTCTAGAGAGCCTGATTGATATGCTAGAGCAAGACCTCGCTCCGCTAAAGAAGTTCATTTTACCAGGTGGGAATCCTGTCGCGGCCCAGACCCACTTGGCCCGAACTGTTTGTCGCCGTGCTGAACGAGATGTGTTCATCGGGGCGCCAACTACCAACCCCAAGTTGCCAATGGTCTTTAAATACCTCAACCGCTTGTCCGATTTTTTATTCGTGCTCGCGCGCACCTTTAACTCGCTGCACGACACGACCGAATCGACTTGGCATTAATATTCGACTTCGCTCCAAACATCCATTCCTAGGCGACAGCAAAGTTCATCAAATCGTCGCTGCAGAATTGGGCTCGACGCATGCACATGATCCGCTTCGGTAAGAAACTGCATATCTTCCATCGGCCACACATCCGCTTCAAAAAGAATTTCTTCAAACGGGGTCAAGTCATGGGCATACACCATTAACATCTTGTGCTCATCAAACTGCACTTCCATTTGATCCTGAGCATTGATTACTGCCACACCGGTGCAGCCGTCTTGCATCAATAGGTTTTCAAAATCGCAGAACATACTCTTCAAAACCGGTGAATCGATGTGCTCTCGGTATAAGTCCACATGACTTCCGTCACGCTGTTGGTGACTGGTTTCGAGGACGACGTCGACAACATTTCCAAGAGGATTGAGCAAATCCAAAAACAAATCAAATACGGTTGCTCGCGTCGCCGATGCGAGAATCATTGGCAACATAACACCTTGCTTGGAATCGGAATACGTATCACGACGATACCCTTGTCGCGGCACAATTTCCGCTCTCCTGCTCGGGCGAACCGCATCGGTTAACTGAAATACTCCCGCTTGTGCCTTGGAAAACAAGGCTGCTGTGGACTGTTGATAGTCTTCAATTTCATGAGCAGAATCAAGTTGATTATTATGCGATTGATTACTATTTGCCGATTGCGGGGATTCGTTAGAATCGTTAAGTGGCTCCTGATTCATCGTAATTCAATTAATCCAGTCGTGAGGCTTGTGATGATTTTATGATTAGTGCCTATTGGTTTGGGTTCGTTGTCACTGCAACTTGTTAATCAAACCTACGCAAACCTAGGTCACGACTTTTCACGAAGCCGGATTAAGCTCCACGAATTCCAAAAACTTTCACAGGCGCGCTATGTAACCCCAGCAAAGCCACTATAAAAACGCACGAATTCCCCAATTCACGTCGATTCCTTGACTCGATTCTGAGGGCCACGTGCAGCAGCTCTAGCGCTAGCGAGCTGCTACTATTTCTTATTACCGCCTTTCTTAGCACTTTTTGTTGCAACAGAATCGAGTACAATCACGTAGAAGCCACTTCACCTATCATTTTTCAGCCAGTGGAATAGGTTTAGTTGCATTAGCCCATTTTGAAATTTGTCTCATTACTGTTTCTCTTAGGATCACAATGAAAAAAATAGAAGCCATTATCCGGCATTTCAAACTTGAAGACGTCAAAAATTCTCTCGCAGATCAAGGCATCCATGGAATGACAGTCGCCGAGGTTAGAGGATTTGGGCGACAAAAGGGACATTCCGAAATGTATCGCGGCACTGAATACGCCATCGACTTTGTCCCAAAAGTCAAACTAGAAATTGTTTGCACAGCTGACAGCCTTAAGAAAGTGATTGACATTATTCTGCAAACAGCTCAAACCGGGAACATTGGCGACGGCAAAATTTTCATCACCGACCTATCGGACGTCATTCGCATCCGTACCGGTGAAATGGGCGAAGACGCCATTTAGCGTGGTTTCGCATTTCGTCCGCTTCTACTTGTGACACTGTACTTATGTCGAGCGCCCATTGTTTTAATAAAGCTGTTAACCAAGCGCGCGAGGATTTAGCGGCGCGGCGCAAGCGACTCAAATCACAGCATGACAAAGGTTCACCGGGCATCCAAGTCTGCGCTGGTTTAGCCGACATGCTTGACGGCATCATTCTCGATCTATATCAAGCGGCACTCGACAGTGTCACCAGCAGTGATGCAGAGCGAGAAATATTAGAGCATAACATCGCGTTGGTTCCTCACGGAGGCTACGGTCGGCAGGACGTCGCACCCTATAGCGATGTGGACTTGATGCTTCTATGTACCTCAGCAAGTCAACCTGGCGTGACCAAACTAGCTCGAGCGCTCTCTCAAAATATCTACGATGTCGGACTGACACTTGGCTTTTCAACTCGTACCAATAAAGAAGCAATTAGCTTAGCGTTACAAGACCCCAAAATATTCACGTCACTTATCGAATCACGGTTTTTGCACGGCAGTGTGCAACTATTTACCAATTTCTTTTCGCGATTTAAAACCCGTTCCCGCCGTAAATGGAAATCTGTCTTGCAGTTAGTCGCTCAGGCTCGGCGGGATGAACGCGCGACGGTCGGGGCTGCGGTTCACGTATTAAAACCAAATGTCAAACGGTCACCTGGTTCATTACGAGATTTACAATATGTACGATGGCTGGGCTTCCTCGTACACGGAGAACAAGAACCCCAGGAACTCTATCGCCGCAACATCCTCAGCAAAGCCGACTATAAAATAATTCGTAGCGGGCGTGACTATCTCTTGCAACTGCGAAATGAAATGCACTTTCATGCGGGAAAAGCACAAGATGTATTAAACCCCAATGAACAAATGCGACTGGCTACCCTGAATGGCTTTGAGGATCAAGATGATCGACTAGCCGTCGAGCAATTCATGCAACACTATTTCAATTGCACGAGCCAAGTGCGGTACACAGCTAAGCATTTTTACGCCTCCAGTAAACCGCGAGGCTGGAGGACTCGTCTGGCCTTTCCCGGATTCGTTCGCATCTTACATGGAAAATTTCGTCTCGGACCAAGTAATATCGGCGCCGTTCCAAAACATCTCGATCAGATTAAAACGAACCTAGAAGATGTCTTGCAGTTGATGGAATTGGCAAGCCATTACAATCGGCGGATTGACCATGCAACTTGGACCGCTATTCGAAACACGATGATCAGTTCCAAAGAGATTGAGTTATCCCAACCTGTGGCCGCACAATTCATGGCGTTGCTTTCCAAACCGGTGCGCCTTGGCGATCAATTACGTCGCTTACACCGCATGCGAGTATTGGAAAAATGCATCCCTGCTTTCCATCACGCACGCTGCCTGCTGCAATTTAATGAATACCATAAGTACACAGTCGACGAACATTCGCTACAAGCAGTTGAGTTTGCCACCGCGTTTGCGCAAGAAACATCTACGCTGGGCAAAACGTATTCTGGTCTAACCAACAAAGGCTTGATGCACTTAACGCTGTTGTTGCATGACTTGGGAAAAGGATTCCCGGGCGACCACAGTGAAGTTGGTGAAACGATCGCTCGCGAAACCGCCAAACGCCTTGGACTTTCCAAACATGACACCGAGGTCCTAGCGTGGCTCGTGTTGAAACACCTCAGAATGGCACACACCGCATTTCGGCATGACTTGCAAGACGAAAACGTCATTGTCCGTTTTGCAGCTGAAGTCGGTTCCGTTGAAAAACTTAATATGCTGTTCATTATGACATGTGCCGACTTAGCAGCCGTGGGACCCAACGTACTTAACCAGTGGAAGCAAGACTTGATTACCGAGCTGTTTCAAAAAACAAAACAACAACTCTCCGGAAAATCTACCGGCAAGTACGCGCAAGATTGGATCACGCTACAAAGTGAGAAACTATTAGCGCAACTCTCGTCGACATTGGATACATCGAAAGAGTCGGTCACAGTCTCCGGAGCAAATAAATCCACTGAGCCAAACAAATCATACCAAGCATGTCAAAACTATATCGACATGCTCCCGCCCGCCATGCTGGTCAACAAACAACTCTCCGCCACAGCCGAATACTTGCAAGCAGTTATGCAAATCGAAGATGACCAAATAAAAACTTGGGCGCGATTCCATCCACAACAAAATGTTGTGGAGTACGCTATCGCCGCAAAAGCCGATTCTCTCGCAGGTTGCTTCCATCGTATCACGGGGGTTCTTTCCAGCCAACAAAACTCCATATTGAGTGTTGAAATTATCGAACTTCCTAACGGACATGTCCTAGACCGTTTCTTTGTCACAGACTTGGCAAGTAATCAGGAACCGCCAGTACACCGGTTGGACGATATCCAAGAAAAAATCAATCGCTCGATTCAAGAACAAAAAGCGAGCAAGCCAAGTTTCCCGACGGTTTGGTCGGGGACGTCCGAAACAACCGCAGCGGAACTCAACCCGCTGCCCACTAAGGTCAACTTGGATAATGTCACCGCAGAAAAATATACGATCGTTACCGTCTTCGCCTACGATCGCATTGGCTTGTTGTACAAAATCACCAAAGCCCTGTATGATTTGAAGTGTGAGATTCACTTAGCAAAAATCGGAACTTATATCGACCAAGTCGTCGATGTTTTTTACGTGACGGATCGCGAGAATAATAAAATCGATTCCAAAGAACGTCTGGACAACATTCGAGAAACTTTGCTTGCTAAAATCGAAAGAACCAACAAATAACATTCGTCCCTGGACGCAACATTTTTTACGGAGTTTTCCCCTATGACTGTCATCGAGACCCTACCCCCAAACCACACCGCTGCCAGGATTGCAAAAACTCTCAGTACAATTCTATTAGTCCTAGTAATGGGGCCAGTGGCAACACTTTCAGGCCAAGATGAAAAGCCAGCCGCGCAAGAAGACACTCCGGTACCCGTGGAAGTAGAAGAAACGCCAAGCACTGATGAGGTTGAAATCCAATCTGCCAAAGCTCAAGCACCTAAAAGATTCAAAGTCATTTTTGAATTGAGTACCGGAGAGGTTGAAATCGAAGTTGCTCGAAAACTCGCACCACTGGGCGTCGATCAGTTTTATCAAGCTGTGAATGATGGATTTTATGATGAATGTCGTTTTTTCCGAGTGGTTAAGGGCTTTGTAGTTCAATTCGGAATCAATGGAGACCCCCAGATTCAAAAGAGTTGGAAAGATCAGCCGATCAAAGATGATCCTGTCTTGTTCAGTAACCTCAAAGGTACTATTTGTTTTGCGACCAGTGGTCCTGACACTCGCACCACACAAATGTTCATCAACCTTAGTGACAATTCACGGTTAAACAAACTCGGGTTTGCGGCGTTTGGTCGAGTGAATAAGGGAATGAAACACATTGAAGCAATCACGGATGAATATGGCGAACAACCGCAGCAAGACAGAATCCAAGCCGAAGGAAATGCTTACTTAAAAGAGAGCTTCCCCAAGATGGACTACATCCAGCGAGCGTACGTTGTCGGTCGTGATGCCAAAGCCAAATAATCGAATCGCAAAAGCAACAGCATGCCAGAACTACCTGAAGTTGAGACCATGCGTCGTGGAATTTTAGCGATCCAAGGGGCTACGGTTACGCACGTTGAAAAAGTACGTTGCACCCGTAAACCAATTTCTATTAAGCCGACTATCAGCACGATTCGCCGCCGTATTGTCGGGCAACAGGTCAAAGCGGTAGAGCGCATCGGCAAACGTGTACTCATTCGATTTGAAAGTGATGATCGCTTGGTATTTGAACCGCGGATGACCGGTCTGGTACTCGTAAGTGACCCGCCCAGTAGTGCTCATCTGCGATTTAGAATTGGATTTTCAAGCGGCATCGAGGAAGTCTTTTTTTGGGACCGACGGGGACTCGGATTAATCTACTTACTCACGGCCAAACAACTTCATGAACGACTCGGTCCCGACAAACTCGGCCCCGACGCTTTGGTCGTTAACGGCGAAGACTTACATAGAATATTCGGTGCGTCGAAACGTCCAATCAAAGTTGCTCTTCTCGATCAAAAGCGGATCGCCGGAGTGGGAAATCTGTATGCATCGGAACTACTGCATTTAGCTGGTATTCATCCCGCTAAAATGTGTCATCGCATTACCCGCCAACAATGGTCGACAATTTGCGAAGCGATGCAAACGATTCTGCAAACCGCCATTGAACACGAAGGCTCAACGCTTTCCGACGGAACCTACCGCAACGCATTGAATGACCCCGGTGGATATCAAAACCTGCACCGCGTGTACGACAAAGAAAACAAAACATGTTCTACCTGTCATAACCAGACTATTGAAAGAATTGTCCAAGCCCAACGCAGCACGTTCTTTTGCAAAGACTGCCAATCCCGCGCCTAGGGTTTGCGGACCAGACGCGAACCCCACATTGCTGATAATCCGTATAAGCTTGTGGGTGAAACTGTAAAACTGATAGCCACCGGGGAGACGCCTACAATTATTTTACTGCGGCTTGGTGGTAATCCCCTCTCTGATTCAGGACTAACAGAAAATAGAGTTTACGTCTAAACTAGAACAAGTGGTCTTAAGACATCGCTCTCATTTAACTTCTTCAAACCCGCAAATACACCATGTCTGACATATCCCCCTCGACATCAAACGTCCCAAATGAAGCCGGCCGGTTTGGTCTTTTTGGTGGACGATATGTTCCCGAGACGTTAACCAAAGCGTTAAACGAGTTGACAACGGCCTATGCCGAAGCCAAACAGGATCCTGTTTTCCAAAATCAACTCACAGAACTCTTCAACGACTTTGTCGGACGCCCATCTCCACTTTACTTTGCCGAGCGATTAACCGCACATTGTGGCGGCGCTGAAATTTGGCTCAAACGAGAAGATACCAATCATACCGGCGCCCATAAAATCAATAACACGCTTGGCCAAGCCTTGCTCACAATGCGGATGGGGAAAAAACGAGTTATCGCAGAAACCGGGGCTGGGCAACATGGTGTCGCCACCGCCACCGCCTGTGCGCGCTTTGGACTTGAATGTGTCGTCTATATGGGAGCCGAAGATATTCGCCGCCAAGCTCCCAATGTCTTTAGCATGAAACTGCTTGGTGCCGAAGTGCGAACCGTGGAGACAGGATCGCGGACACTACGTGACGCCATCAATGAAGCCATGCGAGAATGGATGAGTTCCGTCGAACATACACACTACATCATCGGATCCGTCGTCGGTCCACACCCGTTCCCCTTGATTGTCCGCGACTTTCAGTCCATCATTGGACAAGAAGCTAGACAACAAAGTCTCGAACGTTTTGACGCTCTTCCCGACCTCCTGATCGCCTGTGTCGGTGGCGGTAGCAACGCCGCGGGACTGTTCTATCCATTTGTAGACGATGCTGATGTAGCCATGCTCGGTGTTGAAGCGGGTGGTCGCGGCTCACAGCCAGGCGACCATGCTTCGCCCTTGAGCTACGGTGAACACGGCATCTTACACGGTAGCATGAGCTATGTGATGCAAGACGAAGATGGGCAAACATGTGATGTCCATTCCATATCGGCCGGACTCGATTATCCCGGCGTAGGCCCCGAACATAGTTACTGGAAGGATTCTGGGCGAGTCGAATATACTTCGTGTGAAGATGATGATGCGATGCATGCCTTCGATACTCTCACGCAGTGTGAAGGCATCTTGCCAGCGTTGGAAAGCTCACACGCGATTGCGGCTGCCATGAAGCTAGCTGGCGAACTGGGCCGTGGTAAGCGGATCGTAGTTTGCCTGTCGGGTCGGGGAGACAAAGACAGTAATGAAATCGCTCGCATTAAAAAAGAAATGGCAACGGCGACAACGACAAATCAATAACCGACAACTATTTTTCACCCTTCGCAATATCTATGTCCGCTATCGACACCACGTTTAACGAACTTCGCAGCCAAGGCAAAACCGCCTTTATCCCATTTATTACCGCTGGCGATCCCGATCTAGAGTTCACTGGCCAAGTCCTCGCAGAACTTGCAAAATGTGGCGCTAGCATTTGTGAACTAGGCATTCCATACAGCGATCCCATAGCCGACGGTCCTGTGATTCAAGCCTCGTATACGCGAGCGCTGAATCAGAAAATCAAACTCAAGGTAATTCTTGATCATGCTCAAACTTGGACAGTTGATTTATCGACTCCGCTTGTCACCATGGTCAGTTACAGCATCATTCATCGCCAAGGTCTAGAACGCTACGTCGCACAAGCCAAACAAGCGGGGGTCGCTGGAGCGATTGTGCCCGACTTGCTTGTCGAGGAAGCACCTGAGTTTGCAGCTATCTGTGCACGTGAAGATTTCAGTCTGATTCAACTTGTAACCCCGACAACACCACGTGACCGAGCGCTGCGAATTTGTGAAACTACGAGCGGCTTTCTTTATTACGTTTCCGTTACCGGTATCACCGGCGCTCGACAAGAATTGCCGCCTGAAGTCGTTGATCAAGTCGGTTGGCTTAAGTCAGAAACGGAATTACCCGTCTGTATTGGATTCGGGATCAGCCAAGCTGAACAAGTCAAGATGTTGTCCCAAGTGGCAGATGGAATTATCGTGGGATCTGCCATCGTCAAACGTGTTGCTGCCGCTGCTGAAGTTGGTAAAGCAGCGGCTCTGGAAAATGTCCGGACTTTCGTGCAAGAGCTCGTTGCTGAACTCTAGATTCAGATCTTGTATAATACCCACATACACAACGGCCACATTCACATTCAATTTCAACACAGGACGAAATAATGACATCGAGTGAACTCAATGTGGAACAAGCGGTAGCGGGGCGCTACTCAGCCGCTTCCAAGAAAACCGAACCGGCTCTTTGTTGCCCCGTCGACTATGATGCCCAATGGCTCAAAGCGATTCCCGCTGAACTTATTCGCCGCGATTATGGCTGTGGTGACCCCGCTAAATACGTACAAACGGGCGATCATGTGCTCGATTTGGGATCAGGCGGCGGCAAGATCTGTTACATCGCTTCGCAAGTCGTGGGGCCCGCTGGTCAAGTCACCGGTGTCGATATAAACGACGACATGCTCGACTTAGCACGCCAATTTCAGGGTGAAGTTGTCGAGAACATTGGCTGGGATAATGTCTCATTTCGCAAAGGACGAATTCAAGACCTCAAACTCGACCTAGATCAACTTGCAGAGTATTTACAAACATCACCAGCCCGGGACGCCAACAGTTGGGTTGCCGCGGAACAACATGCCGAGACACTGCGACACACTTCGCCTATGATTGCAAATG
>DTSG01000271.1 GCA_012965455.1 Planctomycetaceae bacterium
AAAAAGTTCTTGATCAATGAGATCGAGCGAGATGAGTTCGACGAGCGCAGTTTCCACTCCGCCCGCATGTTGATCACCTCGTTCACCAGAGAATTGGATCAGCGGTTCGTGCAGCCAGCGGAATTTATGATGTTCACAACCGCTAATGCGGATCCCTTCTATGATTGCGTTGCGGTGAACAATCGAGCCATGGACGTCGACAACATAGAGGCCCGAGGGTTGCAGCCAGTTCATTAACGCGTCGGCGTATCCGGCAACGTATTGAATTAGTAAGCCGGGCGTGATGTCGATGCTCAGGCCAAAAGGCAGTCCCCAAGTGAGGTGTCCGTATTCCAATGGAGGCGCGATGACTAGCTCGGGAAAACGTTTTTGGAGTTGGTCGAGGACCGCATAGCTTTGCAGGGTGTCGGTTGCCAAAGGCAAATGAGGGCCGTGTTCTTCAACCGCCGTGTCAACGCTAAAGCAGGCGATGCTGTTGGCCGGTGGTGCGGGCCATTCGCGTTTGGGTAATTCGATGACGACGAGATCTGTTTCGAGCTGTTGTCGCTGAGAGCTGCCGGCAAGGTAGGGGAAACAGTGTTGGATACGATCGAGTATGGCGCCTTTGAGGGCGGGATTCATGGCTTCATGGTACAGAGGTGGCAGGACAAGAGGGCCTAGCTCTTCAATGACTTCCGCGGGCGTGCCGATGGAGACGATGGGCAGGACAGGGCACTCATAACGGATACGGTCTTTGAGTTTGGGAAGTGAGTAGCTGGTGAGTAGTGGCCCCTCGTTGATTTTTTTAGGTAGGCAGAATGAGCATTTAGTCATGTTAAGTATCAAGTTCGGTTAGGAGTGGATATGTAGATCGATATGGGGAGATCTTGATTCGCCGAGCCCGTCTTCAGGGAATTGGTTTTTGGTGGTACGATGGCACTTAATCGTTACTAAATTGTGTTCAAAGCATAACACAATCTGAGCGATGGACGCCACTGACAAGCGGGGTTCTACAAGAAGATAGTAGTGTTACACAGTTTAAAAAGGAATGTAACAAACGATGTCTAGTTCGATGTTTAGTTCGATGGAGATGGCTGCCCCAGATGCAATATTAGGGCTTAATGCAGCATTTAATAGCGACGAGAATCCAAACAAGATTAATCTTGGTGTTGGCGTTTACAAAGACGAAACGGGAATTACTCCGATTCTGGAGTGCGTTAAGCAAGCAGAGCGGATGTTGCTGGAATCCGAAAACAGTAAGTCCTATCTTGGCATTGATGGTTTACCTGAATATGGCCAGCTTGTCAGGCAGACGTTGTTTGGCAGTGATGTTGATATGTCGCCAATGGTGACTCTGCAGACGCCAGGCGGTACGGGTGCCTTACGAGTCGCGGGCGATTTTTTGAAATCGAAAGCTGGGGCCAGTCGAATTTGGTTGAGCAATCCTACTTGGGCGAATCATGGTGCTATATTTTCTGCTGCGGGACTCGCAACGGATAGTTATCGCTATTTAGGTGAATGCGGCAAAGCATTAGATTTCACGGGGATGATGGAGAGTATCGCAGCGATACCCGCGGGCGATGTTATTTGTTTACATGCGTGTTGTCATAATCCGACGGGCGTGGATCCGACGGTAGAGCAGTGGAGCGAGATCGCCGCAGCTTGTGCGGCTGGCGGAGTGTTACCGTTGATTGATTTTGCTTACCAGGGATTTGCCAATGGTATTCGAGAGGACGCCGCGGCGCTGCAACCTTTTTTTGAGCAGTGGCAATGAGTTCATGGTATGCAGCAGTTTTTCGAAAAACTTTGGTTTGTATGCAGAACGAGTAGGTGCGTTGACAATTATTTCTCAAGACAGTGATACTGCCGCGATTACTTTGAGTCATGCGAAGACGGCGGTACGGACGAACTACAGCAATCCGCCGAAGCATGGTGGAGCGATTGTAGCGACGGTATTGGGTTCGACGGAGTTGACGGCATTATGGGAATCGGAAGTTGCGGCGATGCGAGATCGGATCAATGGTCTGCGTCAAGAATTTGTGGCGGCGATGGTTTCTCGTCAGTGCAGTGTTGACTTCTCATTTATTCAGGACCAGCGCGGGATGTTTTCGTTTTCTGGGTTGAATCCGCTGCAAGTCGATCAATTACGTAAAGAACATTCGATATATATTGTGGGCAGTGGGCGTATTAATGTAGCGGGATTGAATAGCAGTAATATTCAAGTACTGTGTGACGCAATTATTGAGGTGTTATAGTTCTTGATAGAGAGCTTGCCAGTTATGATTGGTTAGCTAAAATCAGAGGATTGAGAGGAAGCCAGAGTGGCGGAATTGGCAGACGCGCTGGATTCAAAATCCAGTGGCCGCAAGGTCGTGGGGGTTCGATTCCCCCCTCTGGTACTCACAACGGTTGTTACTCTAGCGAGTTTCAGCCGTTTTTTCGTGCCGGCAAGCGGTCGCCGTTGGACGTTGTCTAGAATTCGTGGATGATGTCGAAGCTCAGCGTGATCTGGCTGTCTTTGCTGAAATCAACAAACGGCCGCTGCGCTCCGTTGACAATCGTGTCAGACCAATCCCAACGCAACTCGGGGCGAATTAAGAATCCTTTGGATGCGTGAATGTTAGCGCCTAACGTGATGTTCACGTACTGACCGCCTTCATAAAGATCTTGAATCGGCACACCCATTATGCGTGAGTTGCTTTCGTCGTGAAACCATTCCACTCGCAAACCAGCATCGATTTTGTCGTTGATGTCGTAGATGAAGTAATGGGCAACGCCATACCACTTGGCTGGCTGGAACGTACCTGCCGAGACGTTACTTAAACCATTCTCTGCAATGCCGAACGTCGCTTGGGCACCATATCCGAAGCGGTGCGAGATTTCCCTCTCTAGTCGTAAAGTCATGATCGTTAATCGATCGGATGTTGCTGTATCGTCGCCCGCATGGACGTTGAATTCGAAATGCCCGTACTCAGTGTTTTGTTGTACACCGGCAAGTAAGGAAAGCTGATTGTTGTCGTCCGTTAAATTGTCCCAGCCGCGTGTCAGTCCGAGTTGGAATGAACTCGCAGCGTCAAGTTGTTTCGATACAACTAAGCCGGTGTGAGTGCGGGGTGTGCCAAATAACATTCCCAGTGAATGCGAAGAGAAAAAGTTAGAGGATGACATCACCGATTCACCACTCAGCGGTGAGTAGAAATGTCCCGCTTTAATTCCTAAGCCGCCGGCAATGGGAAGATTAGCGTCAAGGTAGAATTGAGGCATCGCGAGTCCATATAACGCTGCAGA
>DTSG01000272.1 GCA_012965455.1 Planctomycetaceae bacterium
CGATGATGGCCTTCACGAAAAGAATATTTCTTCAACACCATTTGATGGAGAGGGAACCCCAACCAAAAGACTATGCCTAATTAACAGAGGAAGAATTGAAAATTGGCCTGACGTTCGTTTCTTCCGTGCAAACTCAGGGTCCCGCCGATAAAATAGATAAGTGGATTCAGTATTGTCAGGTGTTATTGAGCTCCAATGAACTGATGTTCATTCGTTAATATATGTTAGATGTTTTGTTCCGACATTCACAAGTTGAGGACGTTAAAAACCAACATGAAAAATAAACCCTTCAAATTTGATCCATCAGTCTTAGGGATTTCCCGCCGCGAGATGCTGTCACGATTTGGCGCTGGCTTTGGTACGCTTGGCTTATCGAGTATGTTGGGGCAAGATAAAGCGGTCGCAGGAAACCGGACTAACTCGCCGCTATTACCCAAGGCTCCGCACTTCGCGCCTCGAGCAAAACGCATTATTCAATTATTCATGCCTGGTGGGCCAAGTCAGGTGGATACGTTTGATTACAAACCCGCGCTTGCGAAGTACTCGGGACAACGACCTGAACTGGTAGACCGTAAGTCATTACGTAATACCAAAAATGGTTTGATGAAGTCGCCGTTTGGGTTCAAGCAATACGGAGAGTCTGGAAAATGGGTCAGTGACATCTTCCCCAAAGTTGCCTCAAAAGTTGACGAACTCTGTTTCATTCACTCAATGCATACAGATATTCCGGAACATGCCGGCGCGATCCTGATGTTTAATCTAGGGCATATTCAAGCTGTCAGACCGAGTCTCGGTTCTTGGCTGGTTTACGGATTAGGTGCGGAAACGGATAACCTGCCCGGATTCGTTGCGTTGTCACCACATGCACAGGCACGAGGCAAGGCTGCCAACTACGGCAACAGCTTTCTTCCTGGCGCCTACAGCGGATGTTATGTGAATATCAACTCGATGCATCCGGATCGGATCGTCGCGGATCTGAAGAATCAATATCTACAACGATCTTCGCAACGGCAACAGGCTGATCTCCTGACGGAGCTCAACAATATCGATCTGAGAAATCAGCAACAGGACGCGGGCCTCGAATCTAATATTGCTGCGATGGAAATGGCTTTCCGGATGCAATTTGCCGTACCCGATGTATTCGATGTCACCCGCGAAACACAGAACACACTGGATTTGTACGGGCCCACTCAATACGGAAAAGGCTGCTTGTTAGCACGGCGGATGGTCGAGCGTGGTGTACGGATGGTACAACTGTCGCTGTCGATCGATGGATATGACATTGCCTGGGATACCGGGCACGGCGATATCGTCGGTGGTCACAAACGATTGGCCGATGCCTGCGACCAGGGCATTGCAGCACTTCTACAGGACTTGAAACAGCGTGGAATGCTGGAGGACACGCTGGTAATGTGGGGCGGTGAATTCGGCCGTGCTCCAACCTCCGAAGGGCAAAAAGGACGCGATCACGATCATTATGGATTTACGATCTGGATGGCCGGCGGTGGAGTCAAACAGGGATTCTCGTATGGAGCGACCGATGACTTTGGGTTGACTGCGGTTGAGAACCGAGCACATGTGCATGATCTGCATGCGACGATGCTGCACATCATGGGACTGGACCACGAGAAACTCACCTATCGTTACAGCGGTCGAGATTTCCGGCTAACGGATGTCCACGGCAAAGTCATCCATGATATTCTCGCGTAACTGACCGGCGGCTCGTCCGCTGTTGCGAACTCTACAGCAACTCTCGAACCGGAGTTCCCTCGGGTAGCATTTTGACCGGGCGACCTTGAGCCATAACTTCTTGGGTGGGATCGAGTCCGAGGGCGTGATAAATGGTAGCCACGAAATCTGGTACAGAAACAGGGCGGTCCTCAGGTACACCACCAACTGAATCACTCGAACCGACAACCATACCTGTTTTGATGCCGCCTCCGCCAACAGTAACGGTAAAACAGCGCCCCCAATGGTCTCGCCCTGGACCACGTTTCTCATCATTAATGCGAGGCGTTCGGCCAAATTCCCCGGCGGTAATGACAATTGTTGAATCTAACATGCCACGGTCATCGAGGTCTTCCAGTAGGGCGGAATAACTGCGGTCGTAGATAGGCAGTTGTGTATCTAAATGGTCGAAGATCCCCCAATGGTGATCCCAAGCGTAAATCCCCGTATCAACATAGCCTTGGATTGTCACGAAACGGACACCAGATTCTACCAAACGTCGTGCCATCAACATGCTCTGCCCAACGCGGTCACGCCCGTAACGATCGCGGAGAGAATCCCTTTCCTTGGTTAGGTCAAAGGCCTGTTTTGCGACGCGACTAGTTGCCAAGCTTAAAGCCTGTGCTGTGAAATTGTCATGGGACCTCGCAAAATCCAATTGAGCTTCTGCTTTTCGTTGGTAGCGATCCAGCGAGGACAACAGACTTTTCCGATGGTGAATTCTCCCAACATCGACATCGTCCGCAACGTCAAATTCCCTGACGGAAAACTTGGGGGAGTTTGGATCCTGTGTAACCAAAAAGGGGTCAAAACTACGACCGAGGACTCCTGCGTATCCGGGCGCCGTATAGGCAGGATGCTTCATGTTGCCAAAATGGATAAACGGCGGAATGGGTGCTTGCTGTCGCTGTTGTTGGCTCAGCACAGCGCCGATGCCGGGGCCCTGCAGGTCGCGGTCCACGGGTGTGCCACACATCATGTGCACATCACCTTCTCCGTGTTTGGAAGTGTAGGTGTGCATCGATCGAATCATCGAGAACTTGTCGGTGTGTTTTGATAAGAGAGGCAGCTGATCGCTAAGTTGAATACCAGGGACGACTGTACTGGCCGGATCGTAGGGTCCTCGTATTTCACGTGGCGCCTCGGGCTTCAAGTCGTACATGTCCAAATGACTTGCGCCACCTTGGAGAAACATAAAAATGACGTTGATGTTTCTTTTATTGTTGCCCAGCGCAGTTGACTCAGCAGCGAGTACGTCCGCAAGTGAAATACCCAGCGGCGACAAAGCGCCTACTGATAGTCCACCAGCTTGGAAGAACTGGCGGCGACTAAGTTTGGTATTCGCACGAGCCAACGATCGTCTCCTGTTTTTGTTTTAAATCACGTTGCCCGTATTATAGCGAACCGCAACAATCGGAGCCAGCTTAAGTTGCCGAGGACTAGCGGACAATATCGGGGTTAAGGAGTTTCGGAAATGCAGTATAGGTGCTTGTTTCCACGCAGGAACAGCTGCTTACCGGCGATCGCGGCCGACG
>DTSG01000273.1 GCA_012965455.1 Planctomycetaceae bacterium
AAGAAACTTGTGCCCTCATTCATCTTGGGTGGCGTGATATCGGCGAGGTCGCAGAGGGTTGCTAGGATGTCGAGCAGATAGATATTTCCTTGGGTACGCGTGCCTGGTTTAATTCCAGGGCCCGATACGATGAAAGGCACTCGCCACGTATGCTCATACAGGTTTTGTTTTCCCTGCAGTCCATGGCGTCCAATGGCCATGCCATGGTCTGCTGTGTAGATGACATAAGTATTGTCGAGTTCCCCCATTTGCTTGAGCTTGTCTAAAACACGTCCCACTTGTCTGTCAATATTTTCGCTACAGGCAAACTCGCGGCCAAGTTCATTACGCATCGTATTTGGGTCACGTTTCTCCCACACACCCAGAACCTTGACTTCGTCTCGCAGTCCTGGGTGTCCATGGTGAAATGGGTGCGCTGCGAGGTAGTTCAGTGGTAATGCTGGCGTCCGTTGCTGAATCGCTGGAACATTAATTTTGTCCGTATGGTTAACCGCTCCATATTTTTTCAATAATTCGCTGTTTCCCATACGCGGGTCATGGGGGTGAGAAAATCCAAAGTAAATTAGGAACGGCTTACTGTCTGTTTGTACTTCTCGGTCACTCAAATAATCGAGCACTTGTTGCGCGTGCCAGGCACTACCATTCTCGTCGGTTGCTCCACGATTGGTTCGCTCTTTTCTGACAGTAAACTGCTCATTGGCGGCTCTAAAACTGTTGCCTACTTTACAAGTCCGCATCGTGGCGTAGCCCGCTCTGTTAAATACAGCACCGAGGGTAAAGTCTGCCATATTTGGAGGCACTAATTGAGGGTTTCCGACGTGTGGGTTTCTGCGATTTTTGCCTTGGTCAGGAATGTGCCAAACGCTACGACCAGACATAATCATATGCCGCGAGGGTGTGCAAACTCCGCCAGCCCAAGCGCCCATATGATACGCACCGTCGAACACCATTCCGTCCTTGGCCAATTGATCCAAGACAGGTGTGTCGAGCACCGATTGTTTGTTATAGATTTGCAGATCCCAGGGAGACTGATCATCTGCCAATATAAAGAGGATGTTGGGTCGCTTTGATGGCGCCTGCTCGGCGGCGGATACTTGCTGGTCAATTTGGCCAATTGGTATGATGAAACTAAGCAGCAATCCGATGGTCAGGCAACATACTGGTTTGGGCATTCGACGGTTCTTTCTTATTGAGGCGGCGGAAGATATTCAAATTTGAGCTTAATGGTTGTGCTCTTTTTTTAGATGCTCAGGTAGCTTAAATCCGCCAGCTTCTAAAAAGTTCACGAGGTCGATGATTTCATTGGCGGTCAACGTATCCAATAAACCCTGTGGCATCGGAGATAATCGCGCGGGAATGATCTCATCGACAGATTTTTTAGATAGTTTTTGGATGACTGTTGGAAGTAAGAGATTTGCCACGATGTGATATTGGTCAGCGGTTGTCTTCACAATCACTCCCGAGAGGACGCGACCATCGCGCATAATCAACTGCTGGACACGATATTTTTCATTGACGTCTTTGGATGGTTCGATGATTTGTTCGAGCAGTTTTAAACCTTTGAATCGTTTGGAAACATCTGCGAGTTCTGGACCGAGGTTAATGCCATGACCGCCTACTTTATGACACTGGTGGCAGCGTGCTTTCATGAACGCATCCATGCCACGCATGATGGTTGCCTCATCCTGATTTGTGACAACCGTTTGAAAATCTGCCATTTTCCATTGTTGAATAATCGTTGGTTTTTGAGCGGCTAGTAGTTCCTCAGCCTCAGCAGTAGTTTTGCCAACGACTAAGATCCCTTTCATGATGACCCAGTGGCCGGGGAATGTGCAGACGTATGGGTAAACACCTGGCTTGTCAGGTGCCTTAAACCGAAAAACATGAATTCTTGTTTTACGAGTCGGTCCGATCATTGGCGAAGCTTCAATAATCAGGTGTTTTTTGGACGTCGGGACGAAATCTGAATTCGCGTTTTTTGGATCGCGGGCCATTTCATTCGCTGCTAGTCCAACTTCGGCTAGTGCGTCTGGCTGTACAAAAACCATATTGTGATCTGTAGCGTCTTCGTTGGTGAACAGTATTTTTAGGGGTTGGCCAACAGTCGCCGTGATTTGTTCCACGGAAAATCGCATCCGTTCTGGCAAGCAACGGATCTTAACGGTCTGTAAGTTCTGCTGTGAGTCAAACTGCGCTTGCTTGGCACCGACGCTAGGCTCTTGTAGGTTTTGAGCTTGTGAGGCGCGCCGCAACAGCTGTTGTACAAAGGTATTATCCGAGTCTTCCCAGTGTTGCCGCAGGGTGTGTGAATTAAGCGAGGAGGCAACCGCATAAGCAAGGTGACCACCGAGCGGATGATCGGCCACGTCGAGCATTGCAGTCAAGGCTTCTTTGGAACCAATATACGAAGCAGCAATCGCGGCTTGCATGCGTACGATGCTATTGGAATCGTTGGCAGCTTGATTTAGTAGTTCAATGCTATCGGGAATGATTGGGTGCCAATATCGAAGTTGTTCAACAGCGGCGGCACGTGCATGATGGTCTTCGCATTTTAGCAATGTTCGTAATAGATCTGGATTTGTTTGACCGATGTTACGATAAATCCAGATGGCTTCGATTTGGTGGTGTCGAAAACGAGGGTCCGACGGATCGAGGTCATGCACCCACGTGTCGAGAGATTTTTTGACTGCGTTTGAATCCTGCATTCGCAGTTCACGCTTCGCCCAATAACGGTATCGATATTCGGGGCGTTTATGGATATCCAACAGTTGCTCTATGGAAGCCTCTGCGATTTTAGGCGGATCTTGTAGCGGCTTACCCTTAGCAGTGATTCGCCAGATTCTACCGGAATGCCGATCGCGTCGTTCGTCTCTTAATGAATACTGTGCATGTCCCTTGACCGGATTGTACCAATCGCAAAGATACATCGCTCCCCGCGGACCATAACGCAAGTCAACAGGAATAAAACTTAGGTTTTTCGAGAAGATCAGATCACCAACATACTGTTCATCGTAGCCAAAGGCGGTTTCATTCCACTTGTGAATTTCGACTCGATTGGTTGGCTTATAACGTACCTTAATAAACCCTCCTTGCAGTTCGTCTGGAAAGGTGTTGAAGTCAACAAATTCAGCACCACATACGCCTGAATAAGCTCGCAAGCCAGCAGGTCTTGGGTTTTGATTTGGATAGGGAGGATCTAATGCATGAAAGGCCGCGGCGTACACCGGATGACTTGCTTGGTGTTGTCCCCAGTCATCAAAGGTCACGCCCCAAGGGTTGGTGCTAGGGTAAGTTCCAAAGCTGAGGAGTTTTTGGTTGCGCGGTTGAAATCGAAACCAGCCACTGTTTTGTTGTCTGACGGGGCCATAGGGTGTTTCAACTTGAGAATGATGAAATATTGATTCACGAAAAATAAGATCGCCATCTGGTGTCCAGGCGAAGTCGTGCAAGGCATGATGCGAATCTTCTGTACCAAATCCAGAGAGAACAATCCGCCGCAGATCGGCTTTTCCGTCACCGTCGGTGTCTTTAAGGAATGTAAGATTTGGCATTTCGGAAACGTAGACACCACCATCTCCGAATTCGAATGATAGTGGAATATGCAAATCGTCCGCAAAAACTGTCGACTTATCAGCTTTTCCGTCACCGTCGGTATCTTCTAAGATGACGAGTTTGTCATTCGGTTCATTGCCTGGGTATACGTGTGGATAGGTTTTGGAACAGCTAACCCAGAGTCGACCTTGGGAGTCCCAACGCATTTGAATGGGAGCTGCGATATCGGGGAATTCTTCTTCACCGGCGAACAGGTTTACATCAAAACGTGGGTCGACAATGAAGGATTTTAATTCATCTTCAGCCGACATCCAACGATTCGCGCCGCGACTTTGCGTGGTGTCCGGTAGCGGTGGAAGGTTCGAATCGTCAACGATTTTTGCTACATTTTTGCCCTGTGCTAAATCCCAAATGCGTTGGTTACGGTTGGCGACGAGTAAATCAAAATTGCGCATGGCGGGAAGGAAGTCAAGATAGCCGTATGTCTTGCTGCGACCGCCAGTGTAATAGAAGGTGTTTAATGGTCTGAACCGCCTGAAGAACTGTTTGTTCTTGTCAACAACGGTTAGTCGCACAGCTTCGCTGAGTTTGGGCAGCGGCATTTCGCATAACGATTGGAACATGAGCTGCCCGACAAGTTTATAACCAACAGCGTTGAGGTGACAGCCATTGATGGTCAAGTCGGTCGTGGTATTACCCATGGCCTTTTCTGTTGGGGTGAAAAGGTCCACAAAGCCAACATTCAGTTCCACGGCGATTTTTTGGATCGCTTGGCTATACGTTCGCAACTGATCGTTGTTGAGAGTAGCCGCCAAAACGTGGGCTGTGTTTTCATTGGCTGTTGGGCTGAGTAAGACAATTTGCGGACCAGAAGTCCCATTGAATTGTCTCGTTTGCAGGTCGCTGATGTAGGCTTTTAGAGACTCTTTGAATTTCACTAAACCAGCGTTTCCTTGAAATGATTCGTTGAATCCAAAGGACGCAATAATCACGTCCGCTTTTTCGTGAGTCAAATGCTGTATCGTGTCAGCGAAGTTATCTGGTCGAGGCTGTAGGTCAGCAGTATCAGCGGACCAGGCGAGGTTACTAATGGTTAACTGTTGCTCTGGGTGTGCTTGTTGGACGTAGGATTCGAAATAACCAAAATGCTGTGATCGGTCGAGTAAGTTGTTTCCGATCAGCGAGATGTGTGTTGCTTTGTTTAGCGTCAGTGGGAGTTTGGTTGTAGTGGTCGTCTTTTGGGGGGCGCGAGGAGCGGATTGACGATAGATGCCATACTGGCGATAGTCGGTGTCATCGGGTTGTGTGGGTTCTTGGAGCGCTTTTAGGGTCACTGGACTAAGCGTAGCGACGGTGTCCGTTTTCGGTACGTCTGTCGTGGTCAGATTACCTCCGAAAAACGATTTGTGGTTCATCGCAATTACCATGACAGTAATGACAAACATGGCGACGGCAATGGCGATTAAACGTGATCGGTTGTGCACGCTGAAAGTCCTTTTTGAAAGAGCTTGGTCAGAAAAGATCCCCCGCTCGGTTATTTGAGGAGTGATCAGTAAGTGTTATGATAGTCTTTGCTATCCGGCAAATGAATGACCTACCTATCGATTTATCGCTCGCGAGAAACCACTAGCTTCCGAAAGACCCATGAATGTTTACTTTACAAAATTTACGAAGTAAGAGTGATATTGGGCGACGATTCACAGCTGCCTGTTGGTCTATCGGTATTGTCCTGTCGACTGTTGCGTTGCTTTCACAAGACTGTAGTGCCGTAGCTAAGAAACCCGTGAATATAATTTTCTTAATGACGGACGATCAAGCTAGCTATTCTCTAGGTTGTTACGGCAATCCAGATGTGAAGACTCCCAATATTGATCAGTTAGCTCGTCAAGGAATGATGTTTGATCGGCATTACACCACAACAGCCATTTGCATGGGCTCGCGCGCGACTGTCATGACCGGTTTGTATGAGTACCGGCATGGGTGTAATTTTGATCGCGGCCCGCTAGCCGAAGAATTTTGGCAGCAATCCTATCCAAATTTATTACGGCGAGCTGGATACGTGACCGCTTTTGCAGGCAAGTTTGGTTTTGAAGTGGAAATGGAAGGTGAGTCGAAAACGGTTTTACCCAGCTATGATTTTGATGTTTGGGGTGGTGGTCCAGGGCAGACAGATTTTAAGACAGAGAAAAATCCAAGCATGACGAAATATGCCAAGGCTTATCCTCACGCGAGCAGAGCCTATGGTGCATTTGGAGCGGATTTCATTAAGGCCGCGGCCACAGGAGATAAACCGTTTTGTTTGTCCGTCAGCTTTAAGGCTCCGCATCGACCAGTTCAGCCTGACCCTATGTTTGATGGTGTATACCAAGGGGCAACATTTTTGAAACCTGCGAATTATGGACGCGAGCTTGGACAGCATTTTTCAAGGCAAAGTCGCCAAGGTCGACAATATGAACGCTTTGATAGTTGGGGTTACCGCGACCAATATGACGAAGTCATGGCGAAGTATCACCAATTGGTGTACGGTGTCGATGTTGCGGTGGGGATGATCATGGAAGCAGTGCAACGTGCTGCTGTGGCAGATAATACGGTCATAATTTTCACTTCGGACAACGGTTATTTTTGCGGGTCGCATGGTTATGGTTCTAAAGTGTTGCCCTATGAGGAGGGGTCGCGCGTACCCTTGATTATTTTTGACCCGCGGCACGTCAATTCGGGCAAGAATATTCGTTGTCAAGAAATAACAGGGAGTATCGATTTTGCTCCGACAATTCTAGAATTGGCTGGAGTACCGATCCCGCGGAATATCGATGGTCGAAGCTTGCTGCCTTTATATGACCAACCCCAAAAACCAATACACGAGTTGCTGCAACTCATTAATGTCTGGGGGCCAGTCGCGTGTCATAGTTTTGCAGTGGTGACGAAACAACATAAATATATTTATTGGCCTTGGGAAAAAGATGATTTTAAACCAACTGAGGAGATGTACGATATTCCAAATGACCCATTGGAGTTGGTAAATATTGCTGAATTACCGTTGAGAGAGGTAAATATCCCAGCCTTGAAACAAATGCGGAAAATTTATGCAAAGGCAGTCGGCGATTGGAAAACAAGGGCATTTCACAAACATGGGTACTCGGAATATGGACCAATTTTTGACCGCGGTATTCCGTGGAAGTGAAAAACTGGTTAATTTGAACATTAGATTTCAATTAAGTCATCGCCACGGCGATTCCGAAACGTATAATAGAGAAGTAACTGACTTCAGGGGCGAGCGGTTGTAATTTTCTGGGCCAAGATGAATCTAATGCAACGAATAAAATCTATAAGTCGACTCTCCTCGCTTTTGATCCTCGCGATAATTAGCCTTTCTGGGTGCAGTCGCTTGGGCGAATCCATTGCGCAAGTGTTGCCTGCAAACGAGGTTCCCCTTATTACTGCTGCTGTTTCTCAGACGTCGAATTCAGCCGTGGCATTGAAACCTGAGGGGTTTGTCCAAGCGGATATGAATACCGAATATGATGAATTGATGCTTGTCGATGATTTAGAGGAAGAGATGGATTTTTTAGATATGGCCGAGTATGCTGCTGAGATCGATGATCTCAATAGCATGGCAGCAGAAGAAGAGGTATACGGTGGTGATCGGGGAATAACGGCACTCCTTTATGGTGAGGACTTCGAAATGATGATTCGGGATATGCCCAAGGAGGATCCATACAAAAGGAAATCTGAGCTGCCCCACTTTGATATTATTGAAGAATACTTGGCGTATCACGGGTATAGTGGTCGAACGATGCAGCGACCAGAGAGTCGCGAACCATCTCAGCGGGCGCGCAAAACTGCGCAGCAGAAGCCGACTTACCCAAACATTCGCGAGTACTTAAAGAATCGCTTAAACTAGTCTCGCCGCATAACTTCTTTACACAGCCGTTGGACATGTCCCTGGTGTTAGTGCTTGGTGCCAAACAAGCGAATTTGGTCAAAATCGCCGGTGTCGTCAAAGCTGCCGATTCCAATTTGGCCAAAGACAAAGGTCTTGTCTTTAGTAGTCATGATCGGTTTTTTCATGTCATCAAAGTACACCTTGATTGTACCAAGCCGAATGTCTCGCTTAACTCGCACGTGGTGCCAATCCTTGCTCCAGTCTGTACCGTCGGTGCGTTCGCTGGCGATACTTACACGAGGTTTACCGTTTACAAGAAAAATTGAGTTAGCGTGGTCGTCTGCTTCGCGACCTAGGTGGACATAGTAAAAATGCGACGGATCTTGATAGCCAAAGAACAGACATAGATCTTGATGACCATAGACTTCTTGTGTTGAACGCATTTGTACATCGAGTTGAAAACTAGTGACAGAAATTTCTTTGAGTAGTGCAAAGTTAACTGGTGAACGCACAGGTGGTTTGTATTGGCTGTCTTTAAACATCGAGTAAAAGGAGCTACCGTTTTCCTTAACGACTTTCCAGGCCTCGCCATCCGTTGGTTGCCAGCGCGAGGCGTCTTTGTCAAAATCTTCTCTCAGGAGATTCACTGGGCTAATCGTCTTGACGACATCTTTGAAGAACTTACCAACGCGCCGGACTTCTGGATGCTTGGGAGTATCTTTGCTATCATTGTTGTCAATGGCAACGAGGGCATTACTCATACAGCTACAGAGCAATAAGTTTAGTAATGTAGCGCTAACAAGCAGTCGTCGTAAGATCAATCTCATGAGCTGTGTCTCTCCATAAAAAATAAATACATCTACAAAATTAAAAAGTGATTTACATGTACCGACACGTCTATTATCTATTATTTGTTGCTGGTTTGATAGGGTTTGTACACCGAGCGCAGGGAGCCGAGTCGGTTGCCGCAACGACTGCGTCGGACCGACCAAACATTTTAATTGTCCTGACCGATGACCAAGGTTGGGGGGATTTAAGTCTCAACGGGAATAAGAACTTAGAGACGCCGAACATCGATGCGCTGGCAGCAACGGGTGCTCAGTTTGAGCGGTTTTTCGTATGCCCAGTCTGTTCCCCAACTCGTGCTGAGTTTTTGACAGGCCGCTATCATACGCGCAGCGGTGTGTTTAGTACGTCGGCCGGTGGTGAACGCTTGAATCTTGACGAATTGACGATTGCCGATACTTTCAAGGCGGCTGGATACACGACAGGTGCTTTTGGGAAATGGCATAACGGAATGCAATATCCCTATCATCCCAATGGCCGCGGTTTTGATGAATATTATGGATTTACATCGGGACATTGGGGCAATTATTTTGACCCGATGTTGGAACACAACGGCAAGATTGTCCGCGGCGAGGGGTTCTGCGTTGATGATTTCACGAACAAGGCTATTAGCTTTATGCAGCGCAGCGTTAAGTCGGGCAAGCCTTTTTTCGCCTACTTGCCATTGAATGTTCCCCATTCACCGATGCAGGTTCCTGATCGTTGGTGGAATAAGTTCAAGGACAAGCAACTGATTAATCACCATCGCGACCCAAAACGAGAAGATGTAGGTCATATCCGAGCGGCTTTGGCAATGTGTGAGAATGTCGATTGGAATGTCGGTCGCCTCACTGCGAAACTTGAAGAACTGGGAATTGCTGATAATACGATTGTCGTTTTCTTTCATGACAATGGCCCGAACGGTTCTCGTTTTAACGGCGACATGAAGGGTCGCAAGGGCTCTACGGATGAAGGAGGTGTTCGCTCGCCCCTCTTAGTACGCTGGCCACAGAAAATTAAACCAGGTACTTATGTGAAACAAATCGGTGGTGCAATTGACCTGCTCCCGACACTGGCACACCTCGCCGGCGTACCGGTGGTTTCCAAAAAGAAACTTGATGGAATTGATTTGTCTACTGCGATAATTAATTCAGATACAGCCAACAAAGCGATACCAGATCGCATGATCTTCTCGCATTGGAACAATCGTGTCAGTGTGCGGACTCAACAATTTCGATTGGATTCAGCAGGCAAGCTGTTTGACATTAAATCTGATCCAGGACAACGAATGGACGTATCGGCGATGTATCCGGCAGAGACTCGTCGTTTGACTACCGCAGTTGCTAGCTTTCGTGCCGATGCGATGGCAGATTTTACGCGGCAAGACCAACGGCCATTTTTGATTGGACATGCAGACGCTCAATGGACGCAATTGCCAGCTCGCGATGGAATTGCACATGGTGAGATTTTAAGATCTAACCGCTTCCCAAATTGTTCCTTTTATCGAAACTGGAAAAAGACTACTGATAAGGTGACGTGGAATGCGGAGGTTCTTGAGTCTGGACTATATAACGTGCAAGTGTATTATGTGCTGAAAAAAGAAAACGTCGGTTGTCGGGTTGAGTTGACGTTCAAGAATAATGGTTGCTCAAAAGTAGTTACAAAATATCATGATCCACCGTTAATTGGTGCTGCTGAAGACCGAGTTGTTCGGAGAGAATCCTATGTGAAACGATTTATACCGCTGGATTTAGGAACGATGCAACTCGAAGCGGGGGCAGGTGAGTTGACATTGACCGTTCCGGAAATGCCTGGCGATGAAGGGATTGAGTTCAGATTGTTGATGTTTCAGAGAATACTGCAAGCCGAATGACAATAAAAAAACGGATGAAAAGTTGGTCGTTGGTGGTGGTTGCAGGTCTTCTCGGACTAGTTGCAGCGTGTCATGACCCGACAATAACGGTCGACTCATCCGACCCTTCCGCGGCACAAACAGTAAAGCAGTCGTTGCCGGAGGGGACGAGCGTCGAGGTAATTGATCGCTGGCAAGTCGAAGACTTTGATAAAGACATTGTGCAATTTGCAACGGTGTTTTGGGAGGCAGAAGATTCCGTCAGTTTGCGGAAATTGATTCGAGAGACGAATCTTGTTCGAGACAAGCGAGTCCTGGAGATTGGCACGGGAACAGGTTTGATTTCCTTATGCTGCTTGCAGGCAGGTGCCCGCGCAGTGGTAGCAACCGATATCAATCCACAGGCGGTTGCCAATGCACGATTCAATTGGTTCCAGTTAGAGATTCCGCAGACGACTGAAAACTTCGATGTGCGATTGGTAGCTGCTGACAATTCGGGGGCGTTTGCGGTAATCGCCAGCCAGGAACAATTTGACGTCATTATTTCCAATCCTCCGTGGGAAGATGGTGAAGTTCAAACGGTTGCGGACTATGCGTTTATCGATACGCAGTTTGAACTGCTCGAATCTATTCTAGCAGGCTTAGATCAACACTTGACGGTTAACGGGGAAGCCTATTTAGCGTACGGATGTGTGACCGCGATTCGAGAAATCTATCGCCGCGCGGAGCGGCATGGTTTGCAAGTCGAGAAGCTTGACGAGCGTGAGTTAGATGATTTAGAGGATCTCTTTTTACCGGGTATGTTGCTGAAGATTTCTCGGCGGTAAACGTTCTCCTGTTCCGGTTCATTGACGGTTGCTGTTTACTGATCCCGAGCGATGCAATATAAAAATTTTGCACCACGCATGAATAGTTCGTCATTAACGGCAATCGGTGATGCGGCAAACCGATCGTCAAGTCGGTTGTAGGCAATGACTTGAGGTGCGTTGGAATCTTCAATCACGACCGTGGTGCCGTCGAGGTCAGTTACATAAATATTGCCGTTAGCCGCCAGCGGTGAAGCGTATACATTTCTGATTCCGCCCAAGCGAAACGGTCCCCCCGAATCTTCTCCAGTTTGAATGTCCACCCGCGACAAGATGCCTTGGTAATGCGCTAAAAAGAAAATATGACCTCGCACCAGCAGTGGCGAGGGAACATAGGGTGTACCGCGAAACCGTTCCCACAGAACTTGGTTGGAATTGGTGATGTCGCCCTTAGCTCCTTCAATCTTAATAGCTAACATGGCACGTTTTTCGTAACTGCTGCCGGCAATTAATATTCCATTAGAGAACACCGGAGTCGCGACAATGTTGTTTGATAACCCACCGCATTCCCAAATGACCTTTCCCGTTTCCAAATTGTAGCCCCGCACTCGATTGGAACCGCAGACGACGAGTTGTTGTTGAGCTGCATAAT
>DTSG01000274.1:0-30513 GCA_012965455.1 Planctomycetaceae bacterium
CGCTCGGTTGTCCAAAGAAGTTGATCAACCAATTGCCTGTTTTCCCAAACTCTGGATATTTCGCAAACTTACTTTTTGCAATCCGCTCAGTCCAGTCCTTTGAATTCATATCAAAATGAAAATAGCTGACACCATTAAGCTGTACTTCACAGTCTTTCTTGGCAATTCGCAAATACAATTGGTTCCATTGTCCCGCCGGCCGTGTGGCGTCATCCATCTCGATTCCCTGATAGCCAACTTGAGCTTCAAACATCTTTGCCCAATTTGGTTTGCTAGGTTTGTACAGCTGGTAAAGCCAGCCTGCTTTCTGTGGGTCATGACCGTCCTCATTATCCTGCACTTGGATTTCGGGGCCAGTATGCCATGGTCGCGCCAATGATTCAGACACGTGATACATGATACCGCTGTTACCACCTTTGGAAATTTTGTAGTCCAACGACAACTCAAAATACTCATATTGCGCAACGGTAATAATGTCTCCCGCTCCAGCAGCTACCCGACTCAGGGCACCATTTTGTACTTGCCATCCATCGCTAATGCCAGCCTTCTTAAAGTTGCGCCAGCCTGTTGTTGATTTTCCATCAAACAACATCTGCCAACCTGTTAGTTTTTCTGCAGGGGTTAATCCGTTAAGTGGCACTTCCGCTCGTAGTTCTGTTACTTGTAAACCACAGACAACAACACTGCACAACACACATCCGATAAAGGATTTCATAGCTACTTCTTTCCTAAAGAGATGAATAACACAAAAATGGTTTTCTACGCGATGATTGCATCAATCGGTCGACCCACTTCTTTTTCAATACGTTTACGTTCAGGGATTTGCATCCGCGAGGAATCAAGTCCAAGTTGTTTTAGCACCGTTGCATGAATATCAGTAATGTAATGACGTCCTTCAACGGCATGAAAACCGAGCTCATCCGTCGCACCATGCACCATGCCACCCTTGATGCCCCCGCCTGCCATCCAAACACTAAATCCGAAGGGGTGATGGTCGCGACCGTTTGAGTTCTGACTGCCTGGCGTACGACCAAATTCTGTTCCCCACACAACCAGTGTCTCATCTAACAAACCACGTTGTTTGAGATCTGCGATTAAACCGGCAATTGGTTGATCAACTTCTTTGGACAACCGAGCGTGTCCTGTTTTGAGATTGCTGTGAGCATCCCAAGCCCCGGCTCCACCGTTGCTGCCATGAAATATCTGGATAAACCGCACACCTTGCTCGACCAAACGCCGTGCTGCTAAGCACTGTTGTCCCACTGTCTTCGTCTCTTTTTGATCCAAACCGTACATGGACTGAGTCGATTCCGTTTCATCCTGAAAGCGAACAATTTCCGGAATGGCGCTCTGCATCCGAAACGCTAATTCATACGACTTGATGCGGGCCTTCATGGCTGCATCGTCGGGGTAATCCTCTTGTGCGATACCGTTGAGTTCGCCGAGTAACTGAAATTGCGCTAACTGTTCTTCGCGGAATATTTCTTTGCCCGGAGCGGCAAAGGGCAACGGATTTTTCGGATCTACATTCAATTGCACACCGGCATGTTCTGGCCCCAAATAACTCGCACCATGTGCCTCTTTGCCTCCGCAACAATCAGCAATGGGTGTTCCCATCACAATGAATTTTGGGAGATTCTCATTGAGAGTACCTAGGCCGTAGTGAATCCACGACCCAATTGTTGGAAAGAATCCATCTAGGCGATGACGGCCCGTGTGAAATTGTAATTGTGCACCGTGGTTATTGTCAGTAGTCCACATGCCGCGACAAATCGATAATTCATCTACCTGCTTGCTTAAGTGGGGCCACCAATCGCTAATTTCAATCCCGCTTTCGCCATGTTTTCGGTAACCAACTTGTAGTGGATATACATTAGGCCAAATATGGCCATTGGCATCATTGGGAACAACAACTCGGAGGTTCTGCTCATTGTATTTATTCGTCAACGCATCTTTAAACGGAGTATCACCAATGCTTTGTCCAGCGTACTTGTTGAGTACCGGCTTAGGATCAAAGCTCTCCATATGACTCGTGCCACCGACCATGAACAGCCAAATCACATTCTTCGCTTTAGGCGCAAAATGCAACCGACCAGGTTCCCAGCCACCTTCATTGCCAAACCCCTCTTCGGCTAGCATACTACTGAGAACAACGCCCGTAAAACCCATACCGGTACCCGCAAGAAACCGACGGCGTGATGCGCGATTTGTGTGCAAGTGTTCGATCATAAATAGATTCCTGTGAGTTATCGTATCGTTATGAATTCGTTGTGATTTAACAGAACTAAGACCAAGTTTTCACAAGCTCGAATCTGAGGGTCTTCAGCAGCAGCAATATCTACTATGGCTCCCGAATCAAATTTGGTTAACGCCTCGGGGTTACTCAGTTTTTCGGTCTGTTGGCTAATAAAATTGTGGCAAACTGCAAGTTCACGTTTGCTCGGTGGACGCCCTAAAACTTGATCAAATCCCCTTTGAATGAATTTCAGAACGTCTCTGTCATCGAGTTGTTGCATGATGCTGGTTGCCAATACTCGAGATTGACGCTTGGCTAATGGGCTATTAGCCATCGCCAGCGCTTGCTGCGGAATAATACTATCTTTTCTCTCATAACATTCCTCAGGGCTCGCAACATCGAAGAGCTGTAAAAATGTCATCTGTTTTTCATAGGCTGTTTGAAAATAGACACTGCGTCGATAGTTAGTCATACCATCAGCAAATGAAATTTCGGGGCCACCCATTTTTAAATCCAACACTCCAGAAACATGCAGGACGCTATCACGCAGCACTTCCGCTTCCATCCGCCGTGAATTCATTCGCCACAAGAACCTGTTTTTTGGGTCTTGCTGTATGTTCCGGACTGATTCAGATTCAGCCGAAGAACGCATTTGATATGTACGACTATTCATAATCAAACGGTGAACATGCTTCATGCTCCAATTATTTTCCATCAGCTCAACCGCCAGATAATCCAACAACTCTGGATGTGAAGGCGACTGGCCATTGAGTCCAAAATCAAACACGGAGGGCACTAACGCTTTACCAAAATGTCTTAACCAAATATGGTTAATCGCCACTCGAGCGGTCAGCGGGTTGTCTCGTGAAATGATCCAGTTAGCAAATGCAAGGCGACGACCACTACTCGTCTGAGGATAGGTTGGACCTAGTGGAGAATACGCTTCGCCCACTGCCATTTCTTCTTGACTAAGCTTCGCTACTTTTTCCTTCGCGGTCTGCGCCGCTTGAATGGCCTTATCGAGCTCCTTTTTATTTGCATCATTATCTACCACCGCAACTTTCGCTGTCGCCGCAGTCACTGCCGCTTGTGCAACACCCTCCCCTTGTGTTGCCTGCAACCGTTTCATAATTTGTTCCGCCGAAAACGCCGTTTGATTCAGTTCCGCAACAGCATCTGAGGACAACGGTGATTCTCTAAACTTTGCCTTGTCCGCTGCAGTCCGAGCAGCAACAAATATTATTTGTTGTTGTTTCACATCTAATGCGAGCTTAGCTATTTTAACCGCGTGTTCTGCGGAAGCTAACCGATCAGCTAATGGCGCGCTGTTTGGAGATTCCTGCGTCGTACCCGATTTTGGTAATTCCAGAATAGCATCCGCAGCTAACGTGCTGATTTTCAATGAATCGATTGTGCCTTGGCTATCAAAGGTCCAAAACTGTAAAGGTCCTTTTGCCCGAACTGGAGCAAAACTCAACGCTTGGACAAACTCCCCATTGAGATACACATTAGCGAGCTGCCCTTGAATCAAGAAGCGAATTGAAATCTTCTCATTGAGTTTAATATTCTGAGGCAGTGTACCGTCTTTTCGATACACGGTGGCTGCACCATCGCTTTCGGTAAACTGCGATTTCGGTCCGCCAGCATAGGCGCTGACATAAAACCCTAAAGAGCGGTCGCCTTTATTATCAAAATCAAACCCAATGGATTTCCATTTATTACCGCCTCGAATTGTCACGTCAATAGTTAACTCAAAATCCTGTGGCAACTCAGCCTGCAATTCAATCCGTCGCTTATGGTCGCCCAGTTCATTTTGAACCAGTGCCCCATCTTTTAGTTTCCAATCGCCTTCAATTATTTTCCAACGTTGATTATCTAGTTCATCAAACTCATCCACCAGAACCACAACTTGTTTCTTAACGGCCACCAGAGGTTCTTTTTTGCCCTCTTCATCCTTATTGTCTTCATCCTTATTGTCTTCATCCGTATTGTCTTCAGCGACTCTTTCTTGCATTAATTTTTGCACGATAGCCTCTGCCGATTTCAATTGGCTTGTTGCCGACGCCAGTTCTTTTTCCGCTCGAACTCGATCCTGTTGTTGTGCCAAATCAGTTGAACCAGGATAAAACGCTGCCGCGGGTAGTTTCACTGATTCAACTTCTAGTGGTGTATCAAACAACGACGGAATACCGGGCAACATGACCTCGTCTTTTTTAGGTGTCCGATCATCGCCTCTTAAAAACACATAGGTTTGGTCATCCAGTCGTTTGTCGAACACTCGAGGAATCGTTTGCCCGAGGGGATTCACCGAAGACGCGACTTTAGAATCGCGAACATCATGTGTTTCAAAAATGGCACGGTATTGATAATAGGCTCGTTGGGAAATCGGGTCGTACATATGGTCGTGACATTTAGCACAACCGATCGTCAATCCCAAAAAAGCTTTCCCGCTGTGTTCGATTGTCTTGTCAAGCCACGTGTGTCGATTGAATTTATACCAACTGCGAACTAAGTAACCGGTCGCACTCAATGCTGCGGGGTCCGTGGGCGCAACTTCATCACCCGCCAACATGTGCTGTACCATCGTGGCGTAGCTTTTGTCTTCGTTGAGTGAATCAATAATCCAATCACGCCAGTGCCAAACATGTTTTTGGCTATTGCGAACTTCAGCTTTATATCCTGACCAATCACTGTAACGCCAAACGTCCATCCAGTGTCGTCCCCAACGTTCACCATAGCGGTCACTTGCTAATAGCTGATCCACTAAATCGGCCGTCGCATTTTTCGATTTATCAGCAAGAAACCGTTCGACTTGACTCACCGTTGGTGGAATGCCCAGTAAATCCAAATACGCTCGGCGGATGAGTGTGCGGCGGGCGGCAGTTGTGGTTGGTTGCAAACCGTGTTGCGCGTGACCCGCAGAAATCCAGCGGTCAATTTCATTTGTATTCCATTTGGCGTCCTTGCTTTTGGGAGCTGGCATTGCCACTGGTTTATCATATGCCCAGTGCTCAATACTGGCGGCATCATCACTGCCAATGGCTCCGTCATCAATCCATCGGGCGATAAGATCGATCTGTTGACTTTTCAGTGGGGGGCCACCTGCGGGCATCAACAAATCTTCTTCTTCGGCTCTCATCACTCGGATTAACAAGCTCGCCTTACTGTCGCCCTTAACAATCGCTGGCCCGCGAACGCCACCGGTTAACATGGCTGCGATGGAATCGAGGCGTAATTCACTCTCTACTTCAAGTTGGCTGTGGCACTTAAAGCACTTGGCCACCATGATCGGCTTGATATCGCGGAAATAATCGACCGCATCTTGGGCATGTAGCACAGAACCAAACCACGATACCATGCAAATCGAAGTGATAATAACAAGTCGATTCATTATATAACCGTATTTCCGCGACTGCATTTTGAATTGTCCGATGTGCTTATTGAAGCAACCTACATTGTAATCCAAATTCAAACGCCTTGTTATAAAAACGAGGGAGTCCCGCGAAACGAGGGTTCCTTGTGTTGCCAGCGTCACGTCTGATCGATCGGCAAACCGTTCTTTGTCGGCAGGCGGTCAAACGTCGCCGCCCCGACACTAATGATTTTTGGTAGTGACGTTTACACGCTTGGTATGTGCTGTTGTTGTTCTAAATATTGGACAACCTGATCTGCTAGGGAAGCAGCATCGCCTTGTTCCGAATGCAAATGTAATTCCGGTGACTCGGGTGCCTCATAGGGGTCGTCGATCCCAGTCATACCCTTAATTTCGCCGGCTCGAGCTTGTCGATATAAACCTTTCGGGTCCCGTGATTCACAAAGCTCAAGCGACGCATCAACATAAACTTCGACAAAGGCACTCGCTTGAGATTCCAGCCGCTGTCGTACCTCTTGCCGATCGCGACGATAGGGACTTACAAATGCAGCCAAGGTAACGAGACCGGCGGAGGCAAACAATGCGGCGGCACTGCCCACTCGACGAATGTTCTCTTGACGATCTTGAGCTGAAAAACCCAAACCAAATCGCTGTGCAAACTCCTCACTAAAATCAGCCAGAATTTCTTTACTTGCCGTCAGGCCATGCCGCACGTTGTCGCCATCAAGCAATGTCGTGTGTACACCGCGCGTGAAAAGTTTCTGCTCAACGATATTGGCAACCGTACTTTTACCGCTACCGCTGAGTCCGGTAAACCAAACAACACAGCCTCCATGGCCGTTTAACTCAGCATGTTGCTCGGGTGTCACGGAATGTTCGTGCCATGTGATTTGCGTATCGTCCATGCTATCTCCGTCTCTGACTTTCCCAATCCATAATTAGCGTACCTATTCGGCTTGAATCCCAGCTAGCTGACATAGTTGAGCATTCATCACGTGTTGAGGACAACTCCAAACCATAAAAAACAGCGCCTCTTGGCACCACCGTCCTGCTGGGTGTCCCACCACAAATCCAGCGCCCTTGGCCGCTGACAATGAGGCTTGCGTTGCTCGCAACACCAAGTCATTCGCGCGCATCCTTAAATCTTCAGCAGCACAAGCTGCAATACCAGCGGCGGTGTCTAACAATTCCCCCCGTAGCCCTTCCCACTCCGTCAGTAGCGACTGCGCTGGGTCGCGCAATTCATCGCGCCGCTGTGACTCTTCTACAATAAATTCAATCGCCGCGCCAGCCAGTCCCATCGCCAGCGTCGACGTTTGTAATCCGCCAGTGCGAGCGCCAATTCCTGCCGTCATTACGTTTTCGGCGGGACCACCAAGTAACCATTTTCGATCCACCGCAACGTTGTCCATACTTACTCGACCAGTGTGGCTTGAAGTCAACGCTACCAAACTCGCTGGATCGTGTAGTGTAACTCCCGTTAATGAAGTCGGCATGACCGTTAAAATTTGTCTGCCGTCCTCGAGCGTTGCTCCGATGACCAAGGTCTCGGCCTGAGTGGCTCCGGTGACCCAAGGGCAGAATCCATTGAGAACAAATCCGGTTTCGGTTTCGACGGCAGTCAACACAGGTTTCTCCAAATGGCGATGGCTAGTAGTCAAATGTGAAATACCGACGGTTGAGAACTGGCTGCCTGCTAACAGGTCGGGAAGTAGTGTTTCGCGAGCATAGTCGTTGTCCGCCAACGCAATTCGCTGGCAAGCACCGGTGCGTTGAGTGATGATGAATGTGGTTGTTTGACAAGCCGCACCAAGTGCTAGATAGCCTCGCGCCAAATCAACCGCCGACCAACCCAAGCCACCATGTTCTTCGTCAATAAACCATTTAAAGACACCATACTTACCGCACAGTTCCAATTGCTTGCCGGGCCATGGAGTTTCACCTGCAGTCGTTGGATGATCTAGTTGGGAACTTAAATCGCGCAGGGCATTACACAATAGCACTAAGGCCGGGTCGTCTGGCGATAAGATTAGTTCAGGGTCGGCAAATTCGTTCATCTCATCATTATATCCTCGACAGGCCCTTTTTGAAGGGGCACGTCTGAATACGGATTACCGAAACCTCTCAAAAATGGTACCCTTACTATCACAACCATGAATAACAAAAATGGCTTGGAATTGTGCAATCGCCACTTTGGCCAAGCACATTATCTCTTAGACAGGAACGAATTTGTGCTCAATAAAGTTGATATTGTTTACCTAGACGCTGAGGACAATATTTGTGTAGCAGCCCGCGATTTAACTGCCGGACACACCCTAGAAATCGCCGGTCAACATTTTAGTCTGCAACAAGACATCCGCATTGGTCACAAAATTGCTGTCACTGACATTGCAAACGATTCACCCGTTTTCAAATATGGCCAGCCCATCGGCATAACGACCGAGCCTGTGTCTCCTGGACAATGGGTTCATATTCACAATGTGCGATACGACGCCCCTGAAGGCAATTATGAAAAGGCGACCCAACACCCCCCTGCTCCGCAACCAATAACCGACCGCACATTTATGGGTTACCGGCGAGCGAACGGTACCGTCGGCACACGCAATTATATCGGGATTCTTGCCTCCGTGAATTGTTCCGCTACAGTCGCGCGGTATATCGCCAGACACTTCACCGACGAACTATTACTGGAATATCCTAACATTGACGGTGTCGTTGCATTCTCTCACGGAGAAGGCTGTGCCATGGAATTTGGTGGCCTGCGGCATGAGATGTTGAATCGCGTGATGGGTGGAATCGCGCGGCATCCAAATATCGGCGGGTATTTGATCGTGGGACTGGGGTGCGAGCAGGGCACCATTGGTTATCTAGTGGAAAGCCAAAACCTCGTACAAATTGATGGGTTCGTAGATTCAGGCGACGCCGGAAATACTACGCAACAACGCACTGGACCGCCAACCCTCAGTATGCAAGACCATGGCGGTACCGTACAAACCGTTGAGTTAGGAATTGAGCAAGTCAAGAAACTGCTACCGTTAGCGAATGCCATAGAGCGCGAAGAAATACCAGCCAGCGAAATTATATTGGGATTAGAATGTGGCGGTTCCGACGGCAACTCGGGGGTCACCGCTAACCCCGCATTAGGTGTGGCTAGCGACATGCTTGTTGCCTGTGGCGGCACAGCCGTGCTATCAGAAATGCCTGAAGTCTATGGTGCTGAACATTTATTAACCATACGGTCACGCAATGAAGAAGTGGCGGACAAGTTAATCGAGCGGATTCGCTGGTGGGAATGGTATACCGAATTGTTTGGCGAGAGCATTAACAACAATCCCTCGGTAGGAAACAAAGAGGGCGGACTGACAACGATTACCGAAAAATCGTTGGGGGCTATCGCCAAAGGTGGCTCGACGGTTCTCGAAGCCGTTTACGAATATGCTCAACCGATTAAGCAACGAGGCTTCGTCTTAATGGACACACCTGGGTTTGACCCCGCCAGTGTTACAGGAATGGTTGCCGGTGGAGCCAATGTCGTTGTATTTACGACCGGTCGCGGTAGCTGCTTTGGCTGCAAACCAACGCCCTCCATTAAGGTGTCGTCAAACACGCCAATGTTTGAGCGGATGAAAGACGATATGGACCTCGATGCAGGAACCATTTTAGCAGGCCGCACATTAGAAGAAGTTGGTAGCGATATCTTTGATGAGATTTTGGCCGTTGCTAGTGGTAAAAAAACGCGCAGTGAAATCCATGGCATGGGCGAAGATGAATTTGTACCCTGGACGGTCGGGGCTCAGTTGTAACGCCACGGTTCAATGCCAAGTCGTCCCAACAAGAATTAACGATTCGTGAAATATTTTGACATCATCAGTAGCCGCTCTCGATCACCACTAGCAATGCTTGCTCGCGCGGGTCTCCAGTTATTAGCCATTCCCTACGGCATCGTTATTTATTGTCGAAATCAGCGGTTCGATAAACAAAGCTCGGCGTCCACTGAAATATCAATCCCTGTCATTAGCGTGGGAAACATCACCACCGGTGGCACTGGCAAAACACCGCTGGTCGAGTTCATCGCGCGATATTTGCGACAACAGCAGATTCGTGTGACTATCGTAAGTCGCGGCTATGGCTCTCAAGAGGGTAAACCCAATGACGAGGCGCTGGAATTAGAACGAAAACTTCCGGACGTGCCTCACTTACAGAATCCGGATCGAGTGGCGGCCGCACGCACGGCCATCGCTGAATTCGAAGCCCAGTTGATATTGCTGGATGACGCGTTTCAACACCGGCGGATCAAGCGTGACCTAGATATTGTATTAATCGACGCCACCTGCCCTTTCGGCTATGGGCACCTATTTCCCCGCGGATTGCTTCGTGAACCCCTACGCAATCTAAAACGCGCAGACCTGATTGCCATAACGCGGGTTGATCAAATAAGTACAGAACAATGCCAGAAGCTGGAAAAACAAATCCAACGCTTTAATGCATCGGCGGATATCGTTTCGTTTTCGCATGCAATTACTGGTATTGAAAACAATAGCGGTACACAACAGGAACTATCACATATCAGCGGGAAACGCGTTGTCGCATTTTGCGGAATTGGAAATCCCCAAGTATTTCAAGACCTGCTAGTACAACAAGGTCTGCATGTAGTCCATTTTGAAAGTTTCGCGGATCACCATGATTATCAGCGCACGGACATCCAGCGATTAGTAAAATTAGCAGAGACTCATCAAACAACCACCTTTATTTGCACGCACAAAGATCTCGTTAAAATTCAGGTTGACCACCTGGGACTCGCTGAACTTTGGGCCTTGAGTGTTGCCCTTACCCCTACATGCGGAGCGCACGAATTCACTTCGGCTCTAGACACAATTATCACCACGATTCCAACAGATGAGTGACATCCATGTCGACGACTATATTATCTGAAGCACCCGTATTAATAATTGGAGCGACATCAGGAATTGCCCAAGCAGTTGCCCATCGACTCGCGAGCCAAGAGACACCGTTAGTATTAGCAGCACGCAACGATAGTGAACTGCAAGCCATCGCCAATGATCTCAAAATTCGATACGAAATTTGCGTCAAGACAGTTATCTTCGAAGCTTTAGATTTTGAAAATCATCAGAAGTTCATCGAAACTTGCTGGTCCGAGGCGGAGTGCGATATGCAAGGCGTTGTCGTTTGCTATGGTTCGCTGCCCGATCAGAAAGCAGCGGAAGCCGATTGGTCAATTGCCCAACAGGCACTTGATATTAACTTTACCTCGGCCGTGTCCCTGCTGGAAAAACTTGCTGCAAAATTTATAGTTCAAGGTCACGGTGGATACCTCACTGTCGTTTCGTCCGTTGCGGGTGATCGAGGGCGACAAAGCAATTACATCTATGGCGCGGCCAAAGGTGGGTTGAGCATTTATTTGCAAGGATTACGTAACCGCCTCTACCACGATGATATTCATGTTTTAACGGTAAAGCCTGGGTTTGTTTATACCGCAATGACGGCCGCGGTATTAAATGAAAAGTCACCGTTAGTGGCTTCTGCAGATCAAGTCGCTCGAGATATCTGTCGTGCTATTGCCAAACGCAAAAACGTAATTTACACCCGCTGGTTTTGGCGGTGCATCATGTCCATCATCAAAAAAATCCCTGAATGGAAATTCAAACGTATGAAAATGTGAATTCGAGCCTGTTTTTCTCATATCTGGGCGGTCATTTGCAAGCAAAATTACTTAGAAACCTATACTGTAAACGCCGATACTACTCATATGCGCATATAATAGCAGCTGAAGTACTTTTCCAACCAAACCAATCCAACTTCGAATCATCTTATGGCCACTGGTTCTATCTCAACAAATGCTAGCACGGACACCGCAGCAGACACGGTACAAATCGCCGATGTCTTATCTGCAAATTGTCGAAGGTTGAAATTAACCGAAGTAGGCATCGCCGCCAGTCGCTTTGCTCTCGTTGCTACCGGACTACTACTGTTAGCATTTGTCATCGACCATTGGGCCTATCTAATTCACACTTCCGCGTCGCTCGGATCGTTGGGACGCTGGATATTCTTCTTGGCACTTGCAATCGTATTTCCAATCGTGCTTGCCAAACAGACCGTGCAACATGTCCGCCGTAAATTCAACCCTTTATTCGCTGCCCAGCAAATCGAAATAGACTCTCCGGAAATCAAGAACAGCGTTAGTAATTTTTGGCAACTACGAGCACTTTCCACCCACGTCCACCCCTCGATTCAACAAGCAATGGCGGCGCGAGCCAACCTAGACCTGACCAATGACCGGATTCAGGATGGAATCGACAATCGCTCGCTTTCACAATGGGGCTACGCTGGGCTCGCTACTTTGGCACTGACCGCAATTTATTTCGCGTGGATGCCACAGCCATCAATGCAAACAATCCATCGCATTTTGATTCCGTGGGATTCGGTTGCTCGACCGTCTGAAATAACCATCAGCAATATTTTCCCTGGAGATGTTGAAGCCCAATATGGCGATGCACTACAAGTCACAGCGGAAGTGGACGGTCTAGATGATGATGAGCCCGTTCGATTGTTTTATCGCGCTGCAAACGGCAGCTCTACCGGACAACATATATTGATGACTCCCCGCGCGGGCACCTCCATCTTTGCCGCAACGATTGCCGACAATGAACCTGGGATCCAACAGTCAATGCAGTATTGGATTGTCGCTGGCGAACCAACTAAACGAACGGCTCAATCCAATATATTCCAAATCACCGCAGTCGCTACACCCCACATTCAAATTCAGTCAATCCAATACACTTATCCTGCTTACACACAACTGCCTCCAACAATCGTGACAGATAGATTTAATATCGACGCGGTTGAAGGAACAGAACTCACAATCAAAGCGGAATCTAACCAAGTGATTGAAACTGCGTCTCTTTATCTGTTCCGACCCAACACAGCTGAACCAACAAAACGCACCGCGACTCAAATACAAAACAACTCCCGGAGTTTTCACATTTTGAAATCGTATTTTCAACCGCCGAGGGTAAAACCACGTCGGAGCCAATTCGCTATGGCATTCGAGTCCAAGCCGACGTTGCACCGGAAATTACCATTGAATCGCCCACTGTTAATGAACTTGAAGCCGGCCCCATCCAGCTCCCACTGAACCAAAACCTTAAAATCCAGTTTCAGGCGCATGACCCAGATTATGGACTCGAGCAAATTGATTTCGTAATTCAGCATGGCGACCAGCAATCGATAACTAAATCGTTGTTTCATCACGCTCAGGGTAGTCAGGACGTTATTCGCAAAAATGTGGTTTTCAATCCTCAAACATTGAAAATTCCCGTGGGTAGTCGAGTCATCCTTTTTGCCAATGCTTCTGATAACCGACGGATTTCAGCGCGACCAGAACCCAATGTAAGTTCGTCGGAACATTTGGTGATCCACATTGTCGAACCTGATAAAAATGGAAATTCCTCTGATGCCACTAACAATGGTGGTAACGTCGACAGCGCGCAAACTGACAATCCTGATCAACCAAATCCTCCCGATCAAAACGACTCTCAGTCCGATGATATGCCTGAGACCAGCGATGGCAACCAAGGGGAATCAACGACTGGCCAAGATGGCACAGGTGGAGGCGCAGGTTCAGAGGGCGAAGCATCCGAGGGCGAGGGTGGAAGCAGCGGTGACGGCCAACGAACCGATAAGCCGGAGAATCCTAATGGCGACCAAAATGGCCCCACACCCAACGCCCAAGGCGACATGGGTAATCCCAGCGAAAATCCGAAAACTGGCAATCAGTCTTCCGAGTCTGGTGAAGATGGCGGTGAATCCAAGCCGAGCGAAGGTGAACCAACTGGGGAAAATATGAACGACCCAACAAATGGTAACACTGGGGATCAAGGTAATCCGAACGAACAACAGAATCAGGGCGATCTTGACACTGGCAATGATACTGAAATTGGCACTGGTGACAGTTCCTCAGGTACACCAACAGGCGAACAGGGCGATCAGTCCAATCAAAAGGACAGCCCTGAACAAGAAACGCAGGGAGCGAAAAACGAAGACTTACATGACGGTGAGATTTTCGAACGCACATTGAAACACATGCGAGAAAATCAAGTATCCCAAGAAAATAAACCACCCATGAACCCCGCGGCGGAGGATGGTACGAATTCGGACAACACGCAAATTCAAAAAGACCCCCAAGAAACTCAATCACCTAATGATGCAGACAATCCCAATAACAATCCAAATAATCAGCGACCACCTACCGAGCAAGAAAATAACACCCCCAATGGTCAGGAAACTCCCATGGAAGGAGGACCAGGGGAAACAACAGATGTTGATTCCAACTCTGCCAACCCACCGGAAACATCTGAGAATCCAGCGACGTCTCAAAGTGACACAAATAACCCATCCACTGATCCAGCCAGCGACACAGGAGGATCCGGTACATCCGCCAAGACACTTGGCGCAACGGATGGCCCAGAAGAATCCACAGACGGGTCTCAGCAGCAACCAGATAACACGGGACAACAAACATCCAACGGATTCGCTGAAATCGACGGGTCAAAGGGGACAGGTCAAGAAAGTGAAACCGCTGGCGGGCCACTCAATGACCCCAACAATCAACTTGAACAATCAAAAATGGATAAGACGCTGACGGAGCAAGAATTGGCAGATTTACAGTACACTCGCAAAGCAACCGACTTGGCACTGCAATATTTAAAAGACAAACAGCACGACCCCGATCAGCAACTGCTTGATGATCTAGGCATCACCGCCGAACAAATGCGAGAAATGATCACTCGTTATGAAAAACTCAATAGAGACAAAACTCCACAAGGCCAACAAACCTTAGACGAATCGTTACGAGCACTTGGTTTGCGATCTTCTAAGAACCAAACACCTCGCACGGTAAACGTGCAGTCTGAAAATGTAACCGGTGTTCGTAACACGGGCGTAGTGTCGGGACTACCCGCTGATCTCCGCCAGAAATTTCGCTCGTTCCGTAAAGGCACAAACGTGTCGGACGAATAAAGGTCGGCGACTCGTAAGAACAATTTCGAATTGTCAGGAATGCCCTCCCCAGACCTTCATTTTTTAGCGGTTATCCAAGATCGGTTGTCTTCGGCCTACGCAATATTGGTAGCAAATTGACTCGGCTTCAGCGGGTAAACTCTCACTGCTTGAAATTACGTATAATTTAGCCTGTCCGCCGTGTCTGCCGGACGCAAGAGGATGTAAACTTACATATATTACAAATTAATTAAATTTTAATAGTCTCCCCACGGCTCGACCACGCGCCCTTTCATTCACGTTTTTAGCAACATGCCCAACAGTCAAACACGGTACTTAGTTCCATTTGACCCCAAAAAATTGATACATCGATTTACGGATGTACTAATTATTGGTGGTGGATTAGCTGGCCTGCGGGCGGCCAATGCGGTCGCACCGGAAAACCAGGTGATATTAGTTACCAAAGAACAACTGCAACAATCCAACAGCAACTATGCTCAGGGCGGAATTGCCAGTGTCACGCACCCCGACGACCATTTTGACAACCACGTGCAAGATACGCTAAAGGCTGGTGGCGACTTATGCAACCGCGATGTTGTCGAGATGGTCATTCGCGAAGCACCGCAACGAGTCGCTGAATTGGTGAGTTGGGGAACTTACTTCGATCAAAGCGATGGCAATCCGCTACTAGGTCGCGAAGGTGGACATAGTCATCATCGCATTCTTCATGCACTCGGAGATGCCACTGGTAAAGAGATCATCCGCGCAATGATTCAATGGACGCAAAAACAAAGCAATATTCAAATAAGCGAAAATGCGTTTACCGTCGACTTACTAACTCACAACAACTCATGCCATGGCGCTTTGATATGGGAAAACGATCAACTGACCATGGTCTGGGCCAAGCAGACAATTCTCTGCACTGGAGGGTGCGGGCAACTTTATCGCGAGTCCACCAACCCCCAAGTTGCAACTGCCGATGGGCACGCCATGGCGTATCGCGCGGGAGCTGAATTGGCCGATATGGAGTTCATGCAATTCCACCCAACCGTTTTATATATCGCTGGCAGTAGTCGTAGCTTAATTACCGAAGCAATGCGTGGCGAAGGGGCCCATTTGGTTGACCAAGATGGATATCGCTTTATGCAGGAATATGACGACCGTGGCGAACTAGCACCGCGGGACATCGTATCCCATGCGATCGTTCGTCAAATGAGTCAGAAACGACATCCCTGTGTTTATCTCGATTTATCACATCTTGATGCGGATTCTGTCTTAGAACGATTCCCTGGGATTGCTGAATCATGCAAGCAATTCGGCATCGATATCACCGCAGATAAAATTCCAGTCCGCCCAGGTGCACACTATATGATCGGTGGCGTCACGGTCGATCAACACGGGCAAACCAGCTTGGATGGATTATGGGCAGCGGGCGAAGTTACCAGCAGTGGGCTCCATGGGGCCAATCGCTTGGCATCAAACAGCCTGCTCGAAAGCCTTGTCTATGGCGCTCATGCAGGCGCCGGTGCTTCACAACGCGCGGATCAAATGTCGCAACACTATGAAGTACTGCCGATTCACAATGCCCAAGTCGAAGCTAATCTGGAATCATTGGACATTGCCGATATCACTAATTCGCTAAAAGGTCTGATGTGGCATAGTGCGGGCGTATTACGCAATGCGACGGATTTAGAAGATGCCCGAGTGACCATCCATCAATGGGAAAAGTATGTGTTAGCAGCACAAATGCCTGACAAAACTGGCTGGGAGCTACAAAACATGCTTACTGTCGCCCGTACAATGGTACAATCAGCTCTTACCAGAGAAGAGTCTCGTGGCGTACATTTAAGAATTGATTTTCCGGAAACTGATAATGCCCACTGGAATCAACATATTCAAGCTTCTCGAAACATCTAAATTCTGCAAACTAGCTTGGAATTGAGAACCGTTTCCTCTCCGCAGACGTATTGAGACTTTGGCAGTTGCCTGTTTTAATAAGATAGATAGCAAACCTTCATACACTGTACATTTCAACTAAGTAGCACTGTTTTTCAACAAGAATAACCAATGACAGCAGAATCAACGACGATCGATGAAACAGCCGATTCCGGCTTAACCGAAAAAGCACCTAGCGAGTCCACGACAACAGAAAACACAGACGCGGCCACAACCCAAACCGCAGCTGAACCAAACACTGCGATGATTGAGGCCATCGGGCTTTCGAAGTTTTACGGTGAGTTCGCAGCTTCACGCAATGTGAACTTCAAAATCAATCGAGGTGAAGTGGTTGCTTTTCTAGGGCCCAACGGTGCCGGCAAAAGTACCACGATGAAGCTCCTCACCGGCTACCTTGCTCCATCGGAGGGTATCGCCAAAATAGCGGGCTACAATATGTCCAGCCAACGAATCCAAGGACTTCGCAAACTTGGATACCTTCCAGAAAACGGTCCGTTGTATCTGGATATGACCCCCCACTCCTTGCTGAGCTTTTTTGCGGACGCACGCGGCATGTCACGCAGTCGGCGTAATGACCGAATTGAAGCGGTTGTCGACCTTTGTGATTTAAGCAGTGTTATTTATAAAGCCATTGCAAAACTATCCAAAGGATATCGTCAACGTGTTGGTATGGCGCAAGCGTTACTACACGAACCCGACGTATTAATTATGGATGAACCGACTGCCGGATTAGACCCAAATCAAATCCAAGAAGTTCGCAACACGATGAGTCGTCTTGGAAAAGATCGTACGATTCTATTGTCCACACATATCATGCAAGAAGTCGAAGCGATGGCCAATCGCGTCATTATGATTAATGAAGGCGATCTCGTTTACGACGGCGCCATGTCCGCCTTGACCAAAGACGACGAAACACTCGATCAAGCCTTCCGTCGTTTGACGATTGCTGCCGATCGAATTTAACGCCTCGCAATACGCTTGTAGATTGACTTAGCTACTTCAACAGGCGTTCAATCACTCGTCCGAGTCAAGCTTCAGCAAAACAATTTCAACCAACCAGACAACTACACCAATACAACAAGAATATAAGAACTATGGAAACCACTGGTACAAATCTATTTTTAGCACTGTTTGATCTTCTGTTTCGCGATTTGCTAATCGTCGTGGTACTCGCAGCAGTCATCGTGCCACTATATTTCACGCGAACTGCCGCTATTGCTGTCGTCCGCCGCAACTTCAAAGGCTACTTTAGCAATCCTACAGGCTATGTTTTTCTCTGCGTGTTTGTGCTGCTGACTTCGTTTGCCGCATTTTGGCCCCATCAGTTTTTCAATGCAAACCTCGCTAACCTTAATCAACTCAATCAGTTCCTACCACTGATTATGCTCATTTATATTCCGGCGATTACGATGAGTATTTGGTCCGAAGAACGCCGCGAAAAAACTGATGAATTACTGCTAACGCTACCGGCTCACGATTTCGATATCGTGATTGGCAAGTTTCTCGCTGCCGCATTGATTTTCACAGTTTCCTTGCTGTTCTCTCAAATCTCAAACTTCCTCGTGTTAGCCTCCCTAGCACGCACTCCTGCAACTTATATCGTCGATCTAGACACCGGACTTCTCACCACAAACTACTTTGGCTATTGGTTAATTGGGCTTTCCATGCTGTCGCTAGGAATGGTGGCTTCGTTTTTAACTCGTAACGCAACCATCGCCTTTGTATTCGGTCTCGCATTTAACATTCCTCTTGTCGCCGCTGCGTCTGCGGATGTCATTGCACAATCATCGCAAATTGCACAGATCATTTCTCGCTGGGGCATCTACTCACAGTTCGATGATTTCCAACGCGGGGTACTTAGCCTCTCCTCTACGATGTACTTCTGCATGATTATTTCCATCGGTCTATACTTATGCATGGTCCTGATCGGAAAGCGACATTGGTCCGGTGGTAAAGATGGAGCCTCGCTCTGGTGGCACTACTTAATTCGAACCGTAGCCTTAGTCGTCGCCATGCTGTCGCTCACGATTGTATTTGATCAACGCGACTTAGTACGATTCGATACCACACGCGGTAAAGTCAGTTCCCTGTCGGATGACTCGCGAAAACTCATTGCCGACCTTGACCCAGAACACCCTGTCTACATCGAGGCTTTCATCAGTAGCGAAGTTACCAAGGAGTATGTCAAAACTCGCTACGACCTAATTTCGATGCTCAAAGAGTTCGGTAGTCATGAAGACATCCACCTCACCATCCTCGATACCCTTGAGCCATTTAACGAAGCCGTCGCTACCGCAGAAGAAAACCATGGCATTCCATTATTAACCGTGCCCGCTGCCAGTGGCAGCCAACAGATTATCATGGGCGCTGTATTCCGCAGTGGACTGCAAAAAGTTGTTGTGCCGTTTTTTGAATATGGAATTCCCGTGGAGTACGAACTTGCCCGCAGTATTGCAACCGTGGCTAAGGGCAAACGAAAAACCATTGGCGTGATCGATACGGATGCAAATATTATGGGTGGCTTTAGCTTCGCCGGCGGTCAACCAAACCGTATTCCACAACAAGCAATCGTAACGGAATTGCAAAAACAATATAAAATGGAAAACGTCGATGCCTCGCAAGAAATCTCCGTTGATGACTACGATATGTTGTTCATCGCGCAACCCTCGTCACTCGAAGAAGAACCATTAACTAACGTCATACGTGCCTTGCAAGCGGGTATCCCAGCAGTCGTTTTCGAAGACCCTCGGCCAGAAACGATGCAAGTCCCTGGCACGGGGCAACCACGTCCACCCGCTGGTGGTGGAATGATGGGAATGGGCGGACAACCTCAGCCCAAATGTAATCTAGCACGGTTATGGGATATTCTTGGAATCCAAATCCCAGGTGCCCTGTCACGCACCAATCCTGGTTTGTACGAGCCCGACCTAGTTTGGCAATCCGACAATCCTTACCCGCTGCTAAAATATCGAGGGATCCTTGATACGTGGGTCTTTACCACGAGACTCGATGCAGAACATCCAATCACCTCCGGCTTACAGGAACTGTTATTACCCGTCCCCGGCGCCATAGAAATTGATGAATCCAAAAGCCATTTGGAGGTCACCCCACTGGTAACTTCATCCAATCGCGATGCTGGAACCGTTAAATCTGCGGATTACATGATGGAAATGCAAGCGCTGTCCCGCGGTGATCGCGGTGCCCTGGAACGTATCAAGCAATTACAGTCTGAAGGTGACCGAGGCAGTAGTAACCTTGTCGTCTATATCGAAGGCGAACCTGTGGGCGCAGTGGCCGGTGATGACGATGGTGAAAAACCTGTTATGAAGGTTGTCTATATTGCCGACGTGGATGTCATGTTCAATGCATTCTTATCAATCCGCGCAAGACCTGCAGCACTACAGGATGTGACGTATAAGTTTGAAAACGTCACGTTTCTGCTAAACGTGGTGGACTACTTAGCTGACGAAATGGACTACATCGCCATCCGCAAACGAAAACTACGACACAGCACATTGAAAACAGTCGAACACCAAGTTGCTATCGAACAGGGTTTGCAAACAGATGCTATCTCCAAATCACATAAGCTAACCAATAGCAAAATTGAAACTATGGAAGAAGAACTCGAAAAGGAAATTGAAGCATTTCAAGAAGAAGTTATGAGATTGCAAGACCCAGCGAGTACCGAACGACCTGACCCTGGCATGGTGCGAGCAAAGTTGATTAATCTTTCGAGTCGGCAGCAAGAAAACCAACGCAAGGTTCAGGTAACTCGTATTCAAGAAGAGCGTAATCGTGATAAAAAAATCGCGTCCATTAAACGTGAAAGCGAAAGTAAGCTCGCCGCTCTACGTAATCGCTACAAACTAGCCGCGGTGTTTTTTCCACCTATACCTCCGCTATTGATCGCAATCATTGTGTTTTTTGTCCGTCGTATTCGCGAACGTCAAGGGGTTGCTAGTGCACGGTTACGGTAACCAAAGACGTCAATCAGCATTTTAGGATTCCTTAGTAAACAACATCACATCATTCAAACTTTCAACTATTAAAGTATCGATAATCATGAACAATCTTGTCCAAACCATTATCTACGTTTTACTCGCAACCGCCGCTGTCGTTGCCGCGGTTATTACTGGAGCCGCGAATACCAGTGGTGGCGACCATGACCAACTTAGAATAGCGCGAGAAGAAATTGGAAAGGACGTCTTCACAGACTTCACCGCTGCGAATGCGGTCGAGCTAGAAATCACAACCTATGATGAAGAAGCTGCACGACTAAAGTCCTTTTCGGTCAAAAGAGATGATCTCGGACAATGGGTCATTCCATCACACAATGATTACCCAGCTGATGCGGAACAGCAAATGTCCGCGGCCGCATCTGCATTTAGCGCCCTCAAAATCGCCGACCTAATCGGCACAGAAACATCGCTGCACGCAGAGTTTGCTGTTATCGAACCGAACTCAGATACACTCGAAGTCTCCAACACCGGTGTTGGAACACTGATCACCGTTCGCGATGACCAAGGCAATGAATACTCGTTAATCGTCGGCAATACGGTCTCTGTCGGAAACGAAGCTGGCGCGGATCCACGAATGCAGAAATTGTTCTATGCAGCCCGGCGACCGACTGACGAAATCACGTTCACCGTTGATCTAAACATGGATGTCTTTGATACTGATTTCTCCAAATGGATTGAGAATAATCTTTTGGATATTAACGGTTTGGATCTGACCACCATCGACATTAATGACTACGCCATTTATCAAACACAACAAGGACCAACTCTTGCACCGCGGTCTAATTCCAGTCTCTCACTCGATGAGACCGATAACATCTGGCAACTAAACTCTATGCTGCAATATGATGACCAATCCTCCGAACCCTCTGTGATTACGTTGACGGACGACGAGGAATTGAACAGCGAACGTATCGACACACTGAAAACGGCATTAGAAAATCTGGAGATTGACGATGTGGCCCGCAAACCAGAATTTTTACGATCTGATCTGCGCGCGTCCAATGAATCACTTTCCACACCTGGTGTGATTTCCGCGCTCGGCCAACTTGGACTCTATGGAGATCCCAGTACCGAAAAAGATGGCTTGATGGAACTCAAAAGTGCCAACGGCGAAATTCATGTCTCACTGAAAACCGGCGTAAAATACATATTGAGATTTGGCGAAGTCGACACTGAGACAGCTGGCGATGAAACGGTCAAGCGATTCTTGTTTGTAACCACTCGACTAGATGAAGCGATAATCCCCCAGCCAGAACTTTCTCCATTGCCTGAGGGACCAGCAAACCCAGCAGCCGCTGAAGAAAAGGACGAGGAAGCTACTACCAAGCCTGAGACCCCAGCAAACCCAGCAGCCGCTGAAGAAAAGGATGAAGAAGCTACTGCCAAGCCTGAGACCCCAGCAAACCCAACAGCCGCTGAAAAGAAAGACGAAGAAGCTACTGCCAAGCCTGAGACCCCAGCACCCGATGAAGGCTGTCAGGATGAACCGGTTGCGACAACAGAAACTCCCGCGGCCACCGTTGGTGACACCCCGCCGCAGGAAGGCGAGCCCGCAGAAAAACCTGTAGCAGCACCGACCGCAACGGAAAAAGAAGACGAAGACAAACCTGAGCTAGCACCTGTGCAATTGACGCCGGAACAACTAAAAGAACTCCGCGATCAAATCACCAAAGAGAACGAACGGCGAACGCAAGAGTACGAAGATAAATTGGCGGCTGCTCGGAATCGAGTTCGTGAACTCAACGAGCGATTTGAAAAGTGGTACTACTTGATCGATGAAAAAGTCTACAATCAAATCCATCTATCGAATACAGATTTAATCACAGCTAAAAGCTCAGCACTCGAAGACATCAAAGGACTCGACGAAGGTGGTTTAGACGCACTTGGCCTGCCGGGACTTCCTGGTATCCCTGGATTGCCAAGCCCAACAACTCCTAAGCCTTAGTCGATCGCTGTTGGCCATCCGCTTATTGTTCGTTGTTTTGACATACTTGAAACTGGTCGTGTTAAATGGCTCAAACCAATCACAACTTACAATCTGCAACTCGCTCAGAAATTGAGCAACATCAGCTACAAAGGCTGAACCATCTGTTGGCTAAAATCTTACCGGCAAATAATTTCTACCATGAGAAATTAGCCGCTGACAATTTACAACTCAACGATTTATCCGAACTCGCAGACTTGCCCTTTACGACTAAACATGAATTAATCTCCAATCATGCCGAGAACAATTCCGCAGTCAACCTTTCCTACGCCACCGAGCAATATGTGCGGTTCCATCGCACTTCGGGCACAACGGGGTCGCCGCTGGTCATCTTAGATACTGCCACGGACTGGCAATGGTGGATCGACACATGGCAATACGTGCTAGACGCGGCTGGTATCACAGAACAAGATCGAGCATTCTTAGCATTTTCGTTTGGCCCTTTCATTGGGTTTTGGTCTGCTCATGATGCGATCGTCGCGCGGGGCGCTATGTCCATTCCAGGAGGTGGTCTACGGTCATTAGCAAGATTGGAATTAATCGAGTCCAGCGGTGCCACGCTACTTTTCTCGACCCCTACCTACGCATTACATCTAGCCGAAGTTGCCAAAGATCAAGGCATTAATTTACGTGACAATAGCGTCACAAAAATTATTGTCGCGGGTGAGCCTGGTGGTTCGGTTGCGGCGATCCGAGCGAGAATTGAAGAAGCTTGGGACGCGACTCTGTTTGACCATGCGGGAGCATCTGAGATTGGCCCTTGGGGTTTTTCTAGCGTAGATAGAACCGGCATCCATGTGTGTGAAGCAGAGTTCATTGCTGAGTTCATTGACGTCGAAACGAACTTGCCAGCAAAGACTGGAGAATTAAGTGAACTTGTCCTGACGACACTCGGCAGATCGGGGTGTCCTGTTATTCGCTATCGAACCGGGGATCGTGTCATTCACGAATTCAAAGAATCGAATAGTTTTGTTCATCTTGCGGGAGGAGTGCTAGGACGGGCCGATGACATGTTAGTTATCCGCGGCGTCAATATTTTCCCCGCCGCCTTAGATGAAATCATGAGTAGTTTTGCTGACGTCATCGAATACCGCATTACAGCGACCCGTAGCGGCGAACTCGATCAACTCGCAGTCGAAGTTGAAGATACTGCCAATGACGCTCAACGAATTGCTGATACGATTGAAACTCGTTTAGGCCTACATGTCCCAGTTACATGTGTCGCCGCAAACTCACTACCCCGATTTGAAGGAAAAGCCAAACGGTTCATCGATCTCCGTGGTGAATCCACGAATTAGCACATTTTCGTTTTCTGGAATCCATCAACCTTTGAAACATTCTTTCCCAGCACCATGACAACGCCCAATCCCACATTGCCGACGGCTCTCATTGAGCACTGCCGCTCGCAATTTCCAGCACTGGCTCGAGGGCATGACGGCCAAGAGGCAATCTACCTCGACGGCCCAGCGGGAACTCAAGTTCCTCAATCGGTCATCGACGCAATTTCACACTATTATTCCACCTGCAATGCAAACCACGGAGGATTGTTTGCAACAAGCCGAGAAAGTGACACACTGGTAGCAGAGGCTCACCGAGCCCTCGCAGATTTCGTGGGTGGTCACGATCCGGATGAAATTGTATTCGGCGCAAATATGACAACCATCACCTTCGCCTTTTCTCGAGCACTTTCTCAACAATGGCAGGCTGGCGATAATATTGTCGTTACACAGCTCGATCATGACGCCAATGTCTCTACGTGGGCACTTGCCGCCCGCGACCGAGGAGTTGAAGTTCGCTATGCTCAAATCAATCCCGCCGATTGCACTCTCGATGTCGCCGATCTTAAAAGCAAAATAGACCAACGCACTCAATTAGTCGCGGTCGGGCTTGCCTCTAATTCGTCAGGGTCAATCAATCCAGTTGCGGAAATCTGTCAATACGCGCGGCACTACGACGCATTGTCCTTTATTGATGCCGTCCATTATGCCCCGCATCGGCTGATCGATGTCCAAGAAATCGGTTGTGACGCGCTGGCCTGTTCAACCTATAAATTTTTCGGGCCACATATCGGAGTTCTGTGGGGAAAGAAACCACTACTATCAGAGCTGCAGCCATACAAAGTAGAACCTGCAGCAGATAATACACCAGACAAATGGATGACCGGAACACAAAACTTCGCTTGCTTATGTGGTGCTCGAGCGGCCGTTGATTACATCGCGAACATCGGGCACAAGGTTGCTGACGACGGGTCGTTATCACGACGAACCGCCCTGCAAATCGCTTATCACGCTATCGAAGATTATGAGAATACATTGTGCCAACAACTATTGGCGGGGTTGGAGAACATAGCAGCGAGTAGCGGTATTACGATCCATGGCATATCAGCCAATGGCGACATAAGCAATCGAGTGCCCACTGTTTCGATCTCTCATCCGACTTGGACATCCGCACAACTTGCTCAAGCGCTCGGTGATTATGAAATCTACACTTGGCATGGAAACTATTACGCTCTGCAGTTAACCCGAGCACTGCAACTTGAACCTGAGGGCATGCTAAGATTGGGACTCGTACATTACAATACAGCACAGGAAGTTGAACGCTTATTATTAACACTGTCCTCCATCCTCAAGGGCGAACCACCCGCATGACCGACTCGCCTAGCGAATATCCTACCGCGTTGGAGTTAACCTCGGATGCGCATTTACGCATTACCTGGAATGATAACAGTGAATCACGCATTGCATTTGCTGTATTACGCAAACACTGTCCATGTGCGCATTGCCGAGTTGCCGCTCGAAAACCAAAACCTGCTGAACTATTACCGGTGATCAGTGCCGCCGAAGCGCAACCCTTAATCATCGAATCGATGAAGCCGCTCGGCAATTATGCCTATGTCATCGCCTTTAGTGACGGTCACGATAGTGGTATCTATGAATTCACCCTTTTGCGAGAACTTGGACAAGCATCGACAGCGTCCTAATAACATTCGCATCTCACCGTGGGCTGATTAAAACCGACAACGCTACAGTGCAACTTCAGAAAAAACCGCCTCCCTCATGACCGACCAACCCACCACAGGTTCACGCCTCGTAATTTTCCTCGTCGTCTTTATCGACCTGCTTGGATTTGGACTTGTACTTCCCTTATTACCCGTCTATGCCAAGGTCTATAGTCAAGACGAAACAGGCATCCAACTTGGCATGTTGATGGCAAGTTTTTCAATCATGCAGTTTTTGTTTGCTCCGTTCTGGGGAAAATTATCTGACCGTTATGGCCGCCGACCCATCTTGATGGTCGGTTTGTTAGGATCGGTCGTGTTCTATTCTCTGTTTGGATTTGCTACCACGCTCTCGAACCCAGAACTTACACTGATACTACTTTTCGTAACTCGTATCGGGGCAGGAATCTCGGGAGCAACAATTTCCACCGCTCAGGCCTATATCGCCGACACAACAACACCCGAAACTCGTAGCAAAGGCATGGCGCTGATCGGCATGGCATTTGGCGCTGGCTTCACGTTCGGACCACTACTTGGCATGATTGCACTTATTGGCCGAGATGATACACCTGGTCCCTGGCCAGGGTATGTTGCGGCTGTTCTCTCCGCATTTGCCCTTTGCCTAGCCATCTTTAAACTCCCAGAATCACGCACCATCGACAGTGCTTCAGCCGCGCGTAAGCGATTTGACTTGCAGGCTTTTCGGACCGCAATAGGCATCCCCTCAATTGGCTTGATTCTACTCGCGAGTTTCGTCTGTATATTCTCATTTGCAAACTTTGAAACGACGTTGTCTTTGTTAATCAAAGGAAACAACAACAAAATCAGCGCTGCGCCATTCCATTTTTCAAACGTCAAAATCTGCGCTACCTATTCATTCATAGGCGTCATGCTTGCATTGGTGCAGGGTGGCGTTGTCCGACGAGTTGCGGGTCGTATTAAGGACGCCACAATGGCCACGGGTGGGGCGATGTTACAAATCATCGGGTTTGCCGTAATGCTGCTTGCGATGAACCTCGCCAATGATTGGATTCTGTTTGTCGCACTTGGCATTGTGACCACCGGATTTGCCTTCATGCAACCTTCCCTGTTAGCCCTGCTGTCACGCCGCAGCAATCCTGAACAACAAGGCGTTATTATGGGCGTGGGGCAAAGTGTCAGTTCACTGGCCCGTATCATCGGATCAGGAATCGGCATCCCACTGCTCACTATACATCTGAACCTACCATACTTCGTCGCCATTGGATTAATGACTTGTGGAGTTTTGGTCATCATCTGCGGCGGACGCACCGGAAACGACTTTGGCGATTCACCGCAGCTCCGCACAAGCGAGTAGAATATTGGGTAAACTAATAGAAATCATTCATCCACAACATCCATAGGATTTCACGTTATGCGTTGCATTGCTTTTTGCATGATTGCCTTATTCTTTAGTCAACCAGTACACAGCCAAGAGTGGACACGCTTCCATGGTCCCAATGGCCAAGGTGTTGCGCAGCTAAAAACATTCGTATCAACATGGTCCGAAAAAGAGACACTCTTTAAAGTCCCGCTACCCGGAATCGGCCATTCGTCACCAGTTGTCTGGGGCGAAAAAGTGTTCTTACTCAGTGCGGACCCCACTACCGCCGAACGTCACATTTTGTGTCTTGATGCCGCTACGGGAAAAATACGATGGCAACGCAATTTCAAATCAACGACTCATAAGCTGCATTCTAGATCCAGCTATGCATCGAGCACTCCGACTGTCGACAAAGACCTCGTATACTTCGCTTGGTCAGATCCCCAACACACCTATGTCAAAGCGTTCTCTCACAATGGTGATGAAGTTTGGACACGTGACTTAGGTACCTGGTCGAGTCAACATGGTTTTGGTACCTCACCGGTCATTTATAAAGACATGCTGTTTCTAAATGCTTCGCAAGCTTCGATGCAACTGCCGGAAGGGATTGAGCCCGGCGATAGCTTTGTCTATGCCTTAGATAAAAACACCGGTGAGCAGCGCTGGAAAACACCACGTGGCAGCGCCTCGGCCAGCTACAGTGTGCCTGCGATATACTCTGGGAAAAACGGAGATGAACTGATCTGCACCAACACCACAGATGGCATGTATAGTCTCAATCCGTTTACTGGGAAACAGAATTGGAGCATCATTGCCTTCAATATGCGAACGGTTTCCTCACCCGTTTTTGCGAACAATCTCATCTTAGGTTCCACGGGATCCGGTGGCGGTGGTAACTCCGTGGTCGCCGTTCAACCTGGCGCTAAACCAACAATCCGCTTCAAACTCGAACGCGCTGCTCCCTACGTACCAACTTCCGTCATTAAAGATAATTTGTTGTTCTGCTTTTACGATAAAGGCATCCTATCTTGCATCGATTTAAAGTCTGGAGAGAGCTTGTACCAACAGAGACTGGATTGTGCTTTTTCAGGTTCGCCAATTCGCGTTGGTGATAAACTCTATTGCATCGACGAAGAAGGTGTCGTTCACGTCATCGCGGCGAGTCAAGAATTCAAAGTACTAGGGAAAAATCCATTGGGTGAAGCAAGCCGCAGTGTTCCTGCAGTGTCAGGCGGTCGCATGTATTTTCGCACCTATTCGCACCTTATCTGTGTTGGCGCCAAAAAGAGCTAAATCAACGTGACTGCTCCTCAATATGAGTTTTCGATCGATGTCGGTGGTACATTCACCGATTGCATTGAACACTCAACATCAATCATTAAACGTCACAAACTGTTAAGCTCTAGCCATACACTAGGGAAAATCAAAGCACTTGCTGCAGAGGCTATCCTCGACCCTCTGCGAGTTGACGATCCGGTCGGGTTTTGGGTTGGAACTCAGTTGTCCGTTATCGACGGTGACACCAAACGAACCATTATTGCCTCGGACTCGACTGGCAGACTCACACTCGATTCGCCACTGCCGAACTCGGTGATCGGGCAATCCTATGAAATTCGGGCAGAATTGTCAGCGCCCATTATTGGGATTCATCACGTTTTAGGCATTCCTCTTAACGAATCACTCCCGCCGATCAATCTGCGGCTCGGCACCACGCGTGGCACCAATGCGCTGTTAACTCGCACCGGATCCAAAACCGCGCTCGTAACGACAGTCGGATTCAAAGACCTGCTTGAAATCGGAAACCAAAACCGACCTAAGCTATTTGAATTGAATATACAAAAAACCATTCCGCTTATCACGACTTCAATTGAGATAAATGAACGTATCGACACGCATGGTAATATTCTACAATCCATCGATCGAGATCAAGTACGGCGGCAGCTAGCTAGGTTATTTGCCGAGGGAATTGAGTCGCTAGCCGTTTGTTTGCTCAACAGTTTTGTTAATCCAGAACACGAACGAGTGATCGCTGAGGTCGCCACGGAATTTCCGTTCGCGTCGGTAAGTATTTCATCCCGTGTAAGTCCTCTCATTAAGATGGTTCCCCGTGCAGATACGACCGTACTTGACGCTTATCTAAATCCCGTGCTAACCAATTATCTCGAACAACTTCGAGCAAACCTGCATGTTGATTCTAATGTGCGTTTGCTAACTTCCGCTGGTGGCCTCATCGCAGCCGATCTATTCAGTGGCAAAGACAGCATTCTCTCCGGACCTGCGGGTGGTGTCGTTGGATTTAGCCAAGCTGCTAAAAGGGCGGGATACAAGCAGGCGATCGGATTTGATATGGGCGGGACCAGCACGGACGTATCACGGTTTGGCGGGACTTATGAATACGAATATGAAACGATAAAGTCTGGTGTTCGAATTGTTACACCAATGATGGCCATTGAGACGGTGGCCGCTGGAGGGGGATCCATCTGCAGTTTTGATGGAATAAAACTTACCGTTGGTCCCGCCAGCGCTGGGGCAGACCCAGGTCCCGCCTGTTACGGCAAACAAGGACCATTGACGGTCACGGATTTAAATTTAATCCTCGGGAAGCTGCCCGTCGCTGAATTTCCGATCCCGCTTGATAAAGATGCGGCGGTGGCCAAGTTAAAAGAGTTGCACAGGACAATCGAAGCCGAAACGTGCTGCCAGCATGACCCAATCGCACTTGCAGAAGGGTATTTAGAAATCGCAAATACCAATATGGCCCAAGCGATCCGCACTGTTTCGATCGCCCGCGGATACGCACCCGAGCAGTATCTATTAGTTAGCTTTGGAGGGGCTGGTTCTCAACATGCCTGTAGCATCGCTGATTCGCTTGGCATGAAAACCATTCTCATTCATCCACAGGCTGGGATACTCTCCGCAGTCGGGATCGAGCAGGCAGAAATAACTCATCAATGCCAACGAGGAATATATGAAACACTCAACGATGAGTTGCTCGACGATATTTCCAGTTCGATACAGGAATTGGCAAGCCAAGCAATTAAAGCGGTCAAAGAAGCTGATATTTTGGAGCACCGTATCGAAGTTACCGTTAGCAGTGAAATACGTTTTGCTGGCGTTGATCAAGCAATCGTGATCCCGTTGGTAACCTCTGCGGCGACAGATGCGCTTACCGACAACCTCTCAGCAAACGACCTCATTTCTCAGTTTCATATCCAGCACCAACAGAGATATGGATACACGCATCCACATAAGTCGCTGGAACTAGCAACCATCCGCATTACCGCCCGTGGCAAATCGCCGCAACGTGACGTGCAATCCAAAAAAGTAGCGGTTGTTTCAGTTGATCCCACTGAGTCACAACGAGTTCGATTCGATGGGCAATGGGTCGATACACCACTATTTCGCCGCGTTGACTTACCGTTAGGAGCGGTCATCCTAGGACCAGCGATCATCAGTGAACCACATTGCACGACGGTCGTGAACCCCAACTGGACCGCAACACTATTGAGCCAAGGAGAGTTGCTACTAGAGTCTCAAGCAAGTCCAAGCATTTCGCATATTGTGCCCACGACAACGGATACAGATATAGG